>JAEWVY010000393.1 GCA_023396625.1 Pseudomonadota bacterium
CAATCATTCGAAGGTGAACGTGGTCTCGGCCAGAACCACCGTTTTTCCGAGCCAGGCGGCGTTCGCGGATTGCAGGCGCACCCGCGGGGATTCGGAAAAGCACAGCCGGACCGAGCCGGGATGCGCGAAGATGAATTCATGCGTCCTGAGCAAGCGATGCGGCAGGCCAACGTTCACCACGCGGGCCACCTGAAGCCTGCCGCCTTGTGACGCCTGGAATTCGTCGCGAAGCCTGGCTTTCCAGCCGGCGGTGTCGAACTTGTACTCACAGAAAAAAATTGTCGGTGGCGCCTTGCTGGCGAGCACGGACGTTCGATGGCCAGGCGCCTCTTCCCCTCCGAGCCAGGCCACCGCCTGGGCGTCCAGTTCGGCCCGCACCGTTTCAACACCGAACCGGCTCGTGAGACACACGCCACTGAGCCCTGTGCACGGCACCACGGGAGAGAGGCCGAACCGCACCCGGAAGCGAATCAATTCAATATTGACGTTACCGAAGTTGACGCCCACGCTGGAATAGTTCTCCGTCTCTGTCAACGGCCACGCCTGCGGCAAGGAAAACGCGGCCTCGAACTCGCGGTAGGCCAGCAAAGGATCGTCCACCTCGATCATCAGGTGGTCGATCCGGTCGAATGCTTTGAGAGGAGCCACGGTGCTCTGGGGAAAGGCGCTTCTGGTGTGAAGATCGGTCAACTCTGCAACTGCGTCCACAGCTTGTCCAGGCGCTTGAGGCTCACAGGCTGCGGGGTGCGCAATTCCTGGGCAAAAAAGCTGACCCGCAATTCCTCCAGCAGCCAGCGAAACTCCTCCATCCGGCTGTCGACCCGTCCCTTGCGGTCGGCCACAAGCCGCCAGTAGCGTTGCTCCTGCGGCTGGATTTCGGCCATGCGCTTGGCATCTCGGGCGGGATCCGTGCGCAGTTTGTCCAGCCGCAGGCCGATGGCTTTGAGATAACGCACAAAATGCGGCAACTGGGACCAAGGCGTCACGGCAAGAAAATTCCCGGGCATCAGACGCTGCAGCTGGCGCGTGCAATCGGCCACGGCGTCGGGCGCATTTCGCGTGTCCTTCAGCTTGCGCGCCGCCGCGGTGTATTCGGCAAGGATGCTCGACGTCAGGCGGGCGACTTCGTTGGCGATCAGGGTGAGGCGACCGCGCCCTTCTTCCGTCCGGCGCTTGAATTCGGCCTCGTTGGTGGGCAGCGGATCGAGCAGAAAGGCGCGATCCATCGCCAGGTCGATGATCTGGGCACGCAGCGCCTCCAGCGTTCCGCCGCCGCGCCCCTCCGCCCCTCGTCCCACCTGCATGTAGGTCACGGCCATTTTTTGCAGATCTGGAATGTTTTTTTCCAGATACTTCAGGGCCTCCCTGATCTGCAGCGCGAACAGGCGGCGCAGGCCCGCGCGATGTTTTTCCGCGGCGACGGCGGGCTCGTCGAACACTTCGACACCGACGGCCTCCCCCTGGTCCACCACCGCGGGAAAACCGATGAGTGTCTGGTCGCCCTTGCGGATCTCCATCAACTCGGGCAGCTCGCCAAAACTCCAGGTGGTGGTCCGCTGGATTTCCCCTGGAGGCGTCGATTTGTCATTAATGATAGCAACATGTGACCTATTGGCGCTGGATTCTGGCTGTTTTTGTTCAAAATTTTCAACATGCTCCTTTGCCGAGCCAGCGACAAGGCCTTTGGCTCCAGGCCCCGGGCTCCTGAGCGCCGCCAGTGCCTGAAACGCGCCACGGGCCTTCGAACCCAACTCCGCCTTCAGGGTCGCGAGGTGGCGCCCATGGCCGAGTTGCCGCCCGTGCTCATCCACGACACGGAAATTCATGAACAGATAGGGACTGAGCATGTCGAGCTTGAAGTCCGAACGTCGGATATCCAGACCGGTCTCCTCGCGCACGTGCTTGAGCAGCGCCTCGGTCAGGCTGCCATGGCCAAACACCTCGGGCACGGACAGCCGCAGCGCCAGCCGCGCGGCGCTCTCTGGCAGTGGGACGAAGCGGCTGCGCGGGCGCTGCGGCAGACTCTTGAGCAGGGCCTGAATCTTGTCTTTGAGCATGCCGGGAACAAGCCATTCGACACGGTCCTCGCTGACCTGGTTGAGCACGAACAGCGGCACGGTGACCGTCAGCCCGTCACGGAGATCGCCAGGCTCGTGCAGATAACTGGCTACGCAATCGACACCGCCCAGGCGCAGGGTGCGAGGAAAGGCGCTGGACGTGATCCCCGCGGCTTCGTGGCGCATCAGCTCGTCGCGCGCGAGCCTGAGCAGGTTGGGGTTGTGCTGGCTCTTGTCGCGATACCAGCGCTCGAAATCGCGGCCGCTGCACACATCGGCAGGAATCTGCTGGTCGTAAAAAGCGTAGATCAGCTCGTCGTCCACCAGCACGTCCTGCCGGCGCGATTTGTGCTCCAGTTCCTCGACCTTTTCCACCATCTTCTGGTTGGCGGCGAGAAACGGCAGTTTCGTCTCCCACTGGCCTGCCACCAGGGCCTCGCGGATGAAGATTTCGCGCGCGGCCTGCGGATCCACCCGTCCGTAGGCGACCCGCCGGCCGCTGTACACCACGATGCCATACAACATGGCACGCTCCAGCGCTACCACTTCCGCGGCCTTTTTCTCCCAGTGCGGGTCGAGCAGCTGCTTTTTCAGCAGATGGCCGCCCACCTGCTCCAACCATGACGGCTCGATATTGGCGATGCCGCGGCCAAACAGCCGGGTCGTTTCCACCAGTTCCGCGGCCACGATCCACCGCCCAGGCTTTTTCGACAGGTGTGCGCCAGGGTGCCGGTAAAACCGGATGCCACGCGCCCCGACGTAGGTTTCGTCATCTTCCGGTTTCCAACCGATGTTGCCCAGCAGGCCCGAGAGCATGGAAAGGTGAATCTGCTCATAGGTGGCGGGCGCGGTGTTGATCCGCCACTGGTGTTCGGTCACGACCGTCAGCAGCTGGGTATGAATGTCCCGCCACTCGCGCAGACGGCGGACGTTCAAGAAGTTCTGGCGCAACAGATTTTCATACTGCCGATGGCTGAGCTTGTGCGTACCCGCTGCACCCGAGGGGTGCGCATGTTTGTCGCCCCGCGCGTCGTGAACCCATTTCCACAGTTTGAGGTAACCGGTGAACTCGCTGCGCTCATCCTTGAACTTCGCATGCGCCTGGTCTGCCTGTGCCTGTGCGTCGACCGGCCGGTCCCGCACGTCCTGCACGGACAAGGCCGACGCGATCACCAGCACCTCGTCGAGCGCCTGGCGCCCGCGGGCCTCCAGAATCATCCTTCCCACCCGCGGATCCAGCGGCAGGCGTGCCATTTCCCGCCCCAGTGGCGTCAGCTCGTGGGTGTCATCCACCGCCCCCAGTTCTCCGAGCAACTGGTAGCCATCGGCGATGGCCCGGCCCGTGGGTGCATCGAGAAAGGGAAAATCCTCCACTTGGCCCAGGCGCAGCGATTTCATCCGCAGAATGACCCCGGCGAGCGAGCTGCGCAGGATTTCAGGGTCCGTGAAACGTGGCCGGCTGGCGAAATCTTTCTCGTCGTACAGCCGGATGCAGATGCCGTTGGCGACACGCCCGCAACGGCCCGCGCGTTGATTCGCCGCCGCCTGGCTGATGGGTTCGACAAGAAGCTGCTCGACCTTGCTTCTGAAACTGTAGCGTTTTACGCGCGCCGTGCCGACATCAACGACGTAACGGATGCCCGGCACCGTGAGCGAGGTCTCGGCCACGTTGGTGGCCAGCACGATGCGCCGGCCGGAATGCGTATCGAACACGCGATCCTGCTCTGCCTGCGACAGGCGCGCGAACAGCGGCAGCACTTCGGCACCACGTGTCAATGGTGAATGCATCAGATGGCCGCGCAAATGATCCGCCGCCTCGCGGATCTCGCGTTCGCCCGGCAGAAAGACCAGGATGTCCCCCGCCGCTGGGCCCTGCCACAGTTCATCGACAGCGTCGGCAATCGCTTCGTTCAGGCCACGGTCCCGGCTTTCTTCGAAAGGCCGCCAACGCTGTTCAACCGGGTAGGTGCGCCCGGACACCAGGATCACTGGCGCAGGAACAGGTTCGTCCGTCACCGTACGCTGGCGGGAGGTCTGATTTTTTTCGGGAAGCGGCTGTGCGGGATGCCGGGCCGCGAAATGCCGCGCAAAACGATCTGCGTCGATGGTCGCCGACGTCACGATCACCTTCAAATCCGGCCGCCGTGGCAGGATCTGCCGGATGTAGCCCAGCAGAAAATCGATGTTCAGGCTGCGCTCGTGCGCCTCGTCGATGATGAGCGTGTCATAGGCATCAAGCAGCGGGTCGGTCTGCGTTTCGGCCAGCAAAATCCCATCGGTCATCAACTTGACCGAGGCACTGCGGCTCAGGCGGTCCTGGAAACGGACCTTGTAACCCACCACGTCGCCCAGCGGCGTTTTCAGCTCCTCGGCAATGCGCTTGGCCACCGAGCTGGCGGCGATTCGCCGGGGCTGGGTGTGGCCAATCAGCCGGGGTTTCTGTCCTGCCGCCGCGTTGCACGCGCCCCGCCCCATCGCCAGCGCGATCTTGGGCAATTGCGTGGTTTTCCCAGATCCTGTTTCACCGCAAACGATGATGACTTGATGGCTTTCCAGCGCGGCCATGATTTCCTCGCGCCGCGCGGAAACCGGCAACGCGTCGGGAAATTCGATCACAGGCATGGGATGAGACGGCTCGGGAACTATGGACATAGGGGCGCGATTATCCCAAGGCGGGAACACCCTGCCTGTCAGGCGGCATCAGCGCAGGTCGGCCGGCCAGTCGAGGCAAATTCCCGATGCGCCCGCCAAGGCCTGGCGTTCGTCCTCGGTATCGATATCGAGCGTGTACCGTGGGTGGTCCACGGTCACCCTCTGCACCCGTTCGGGATGCCGTTGCCGCCACTCCCGCACGCCTTCGCCTCCCGCAGCCCGCAAAGTGTCCTGCATGACCCATCGGTCCAGGATGAGGGGGTGTCCTGGCGTCCCCTGATGCTGGGGCACGAGCAGTGACACATTGGGCCCCCGGGCATGCCAGGCCTTGATGAGCCATTCGATGTCACAGGCCTCGATCAGAGGCTGGTCGGCCAGCGCCACCATGACGCCGTTCCCCTTGCCGGGGGGCAACGCGCGCAACCCGGTGCGCAGCGACGAGCCCGGGCCGTCATCAGGTCGAGAATTGATGGCCCAGCGCAAATCCATGGGGCAGGCAGCATCCGCGCGAATTTTTTGTAGAAGCGGGAGGATCCGTGGTGCATGATGGCCCAGGACGACCACCCCGCTGGGCAATCCCGCCGCAGCCAGCAGGCGGATCAGCCGCTCGATCAGCGAAACGCCGTCGCGCTCCAGCAGGCATTTGGGGCGATGACCGATGCGCGTCCCCGCCCCGGCCGCCATGACAATGGCGCCGAGAAGACGCCGGTTCACGGGCCGGCGTGACACACCGGCCCTGCCTGCGAAGCCGTGTTCTGAATGTTCTTGACGTGACCCACGTCCATGTCTCGGGGCAGCGAGACGCCATTCTTGACCGCAATGATCTCGGCCATGATGCTGACCGCGATCTCGCTGGGCATTTTGCTGCCGATATGCAGTCCGATGGGGCCACGCAAACCCGCCAGGCTGGCCTCGGTTTCTCCGAAATGCTCGATCATCCGCTGGCGGCGGGCCGCATTGTTCCGGCGGCTGCCAATCGCGCCGACATAGAAAGCGTCGGTCTTGAGTGCCTCCAGCAAGGCCAGGTCATCGAGCTTGGGATCGTGGGTCAGCGCCACCACGCTGCTACGCTTGTCGGGCCGAAAGGCGAGCACCGTGTCGTCGGGCATATCCGCCACGACATGGACGCCCGGGACGCGCCATGCCCCCCGGTACTCTTCGCGCGGATCGCACACGGTGACCGAAAAGCCGTTGAACAGGGCCATGGTGGCCAGGTACTCGCTCATCTGGCCAGCACCGATGATGAGTAGACGGTACTCCGGCCCGAACGTGTTGACGAGTTCGGTTTCGGTGACGGTCAAATCCGCGGGGGCTGCGGTTTCCTCCAGCCAGACGGCCCCGTCGTCGAGCCGCACATGGCGGCGCACCAGGCGCCCGGCTTCCAGCCCGGTAACGAGCTCCGTCAGTTTCTGGGGATCGGTATCGAACTCCAGCAGCAATTCGAGCGTGCCGCCACAAGGCAAACCAAACCGGTGCGCCTCGTCCGCGGTGACACCGTACTTGACAAACCTGGGTGCACCACCGGCTTCGATCCGCAGGGCGTCCGTCACGTCGTCCCGGGTGTAACGCACGATCAGATCGTCTTCGATGCAGCCCCCCGACACGGAGCCGACCACCGCCCCGTCACTGCCCAACGCCATGATCGACCCCACGGGGCGTGGTGACGAGCCCCAGGTTCGCACGACCGTGGCCAACATTGCGGATTTGCCGGAAACACGCCAGTCGCGCAGACTGCGCAGCACCATCA
>JAEWVY010000419.1 GCA_023396625.1 Pseudomonadota bacterium
CACCGCGCCCCCCCCTCCACCCGCGCCGATGGCTGTGCCACCTCCGCCCCGCAGCGGCCGCCTGCCGCCTGTCCCCGCCACGGCACGGCCCCATTGGGAAGACCGCGCCCCCGGCGCACGCGAGGAGGGGCGCAACGGACGAGGGGGACGCGGCGCCCCCGATCCCAGCGACCGCCTGCCCTGAGGAAGCCACGCCAGGCCAGCCGCATGGGCCGGTCAGGCCCGCGCGGTACGCCGGCCGACGCCCAGTGCCGCCCCCACGCTGAGCAACAGCACCAATGCCGCCCCGCCCAGGGTGGCGGCATACCACCCACGGTCCATCAGGACGCCAAAAATCAGCGGCGACACCGCAAAACCGGCATCCAACCCGGAATACACCAGCCCGTAAACGCGCCCTGTCGCACCCTTGGGTGTTGCCCGCTTGATCATCATGTCACGGCTCGGGCCCCCGATCCCGACCGCAAAGCCCGTGGCCGCCAACGCGACCATGGTGCCCGTTGCGCCGAACAGGCTCGTGGCGCACAACCCGAGAAGCAGCGAGCCCGCCGTCATGGACCAGGCCACCACGCGGTCGCTGTGCACGCCGCCACGGCGCGAAGCCACGAATCCCCCGGCAAACATGCCCACCGCGCCGCACAGCATGTAGGCGGTCAACGTCATCGTCGCGGCCTCGAAGCTGACACCGTGCATGGCCTTGAGCAACGACACCGAAAACCCCTGCACCACCGCCATCGTCATCGTCGAAAGAAAGAAGAATCCGAAACACCACCACACCACAGGCAGCCTCATGAAATCCATGACGCCCCCGTGGGCGGCATCTGCGTGGTGCGGCACGGCCTGCGTGCGCAGCTGGTCGCGTTTGACAACCAGCAACAGCAGGATCAGCGCATACATCAATCCGGCACTGGCATACGCGACGCGCCACCCCGAAACCGCGCTGAGCGTGGCCAGAAACACCGGCGCCATGGCCCAGCCCAGGCTGCCGGTCAATCCGTGCGCGCTGAACGCGTAGCCCAGGCGAGGCCCCGACACGCGCTGATTCAAAATGGTGAAATCCACCGGATGGAAAGCGCAGTTGCCCAGACCCGCGAGCACCGCCACGCCCATCAGCGTCGCGTAGCCCGTGGCGCTCGCCGCCAGCAGGCACGCCACAATGAAAAGCCCCAGCGAGCCGAACAGTGCCGGGCGGGCACCGACACGGTCCACCACGAACCCGGCGGTGGCCTGGCCGGCGCCAGACACGACGAAGAACACGGTCATCAGAAACCCCAGCTCGGAGAAACTCAGGCCGAACTCCGCCATGAAGACAGGAAACATCAGAGGCAACAGCAGGTGAGCGAAATGCGAGCTGGCGTGGGCCAGGCCCACCAGGCCGATCACCGCCGCGTCCTGGCGAAGCGGCACCCCTCGCGTCGCGGCAACGGAAGAACTTGTGGACATCATGCCAATGACTGTAAGCGCCGGAGGAAGTTCGGATAATCGCCAAACCGACATCTTCCTGCGAAATCCGGCCATGGCCACCCGACACCGACACGCCCTCACTCACGTCACCCTGGGAGACGCCGAGGCCTTCATCCCCTCGCCCGAACGGCCCGTGCGCGTGCGGTCACGCCACCTCGAAGCCGACACCCACCTGGAACCCCACCAGCACGCCTGGGGGCAATTGGCCTATTGCGACCAGGGCGTCATGCAATTGAGCATCGGCACGCCGCGTGAAGTCAGCTACATCGTGCCCCCCTCGCGCGCGGTCTGGGTGCCGCCAGGCGCCCGCCATGCGGTGACGGTGATCGAGGCCGCACAACTGCGCACGCTCTATGTCTGCGCCCAGGCCGCGCCTGCCGGCTGGACAACGAGCCGCGTGATTCGTGTCAGCCCGCTGCTGCGCGAGCTGATCTCCGCCCTCGACGCACATCCCCCCGCGGCGACCGGCGGCCGGGTCGGCACCAGGAAAGATGTTCCGCACCGCGAACAAGCCCTGATGACGCTGCTGCTCGACGAATTCGCCTGCGCCGACACCCAGGCGCTGGGCGTGCCCCTGCCGCACCCGGTCACGGGCGACAAACGCCTGCGCGCCCTGTGCCACGCCGTGCTGCGGGAGCCAGGAACACGCGCCACGCTCACCGACTGGGCACGCGACATCGGCGCCAGCGAACGCACGATGGCGCGCCTGTTTCGCGAGCATTTGGGCCTGAGCTGGCAGCAGTGGCGCCAGCAGGTGGTGCTGGCCCATGCGCTGCCACTGCTCGCACGCGGCGTCGCCGTCAGCGAAGTCGCCGCCGCCACCCGTTATGCCAGCGACAGCGCATTCACCGCCATGTTCCGCACCGCCATGGGACAGCCCCCAAGCGCATTCCAGGGGTAAGCCCCCCGGCCTGCATCCACACCCCTTCCCTGCAGTTCACGCCAGGCCGGGGTCCGTCGGTTTTCGCTTCAGCCGGCCTTCATGTCGCCGAAATACGCTCGAGTCTCCCCAACACCTCGAGAAGCAGGAGACGATATGTCAACCCAACCCTTCGTCCACGGCGCGCTGGCGTTCGGCATGATGATGACCGCCTGGGCCGTCCTGGCCCAGACGGCCACGCCACCCCCAGGCCGGCTGCTGGCCTCCAATTGCTTCCAGTGCCATGGCACCAACGGCAAAGGCCCCGGATTCGACACCCTCGCCGGGAAGTCGGCCAGCAAGATCCACGGAGAACTCCTGGAATTCCAGTCCGGCAAGGAGGGCGACAACATCATGGCCCGACACGCCATGGGATACACCGACGCCCAACTCCAATCGCTCGCCGCGTGGCTCGCCACCCAGCGCTGACCCCCCATTCCACTCTCTGGAGAACCTTCATGGACAGAAGAATTTTCCTGGGCACCACCGCCCTTGGCCTGATGAGCCCAGCCCTTTCCGCCCTTGCCGACGACAAGAAGAAACGCAAACCCAAGGACGGACATCCACGCGATGGGGGCCCCGGCAGCGGGACGGGCGGCACCGGCAGCACGGGAGGTGGCGTCAAGTCCCGTGTCATCGTCATCGGCGGTGGCATGGGCGGCGCGACAGTCGCCAAGTACCTCCGGTTGTGGGGAGATGGCATTGCCGTCACCTTGATCGAGCGCATGCCGACCTACACATCCCACATCATGAGCAGCCTGGTCCTCACCGGCCAGCGTACCCTGGCCAGCCAGGTCTACAACTACGACAAGCTACGCAATCTGTACGGCATCACCACCGTGTTTGGCGATGTCGTCGCCATCGACCCGGTCGCCGTCAAGGTGCGGCTCGCCGACGGCACCACGCTGCAAGCGGACCGCATCGTCCTCGCGCCGGGCATCGACTTCGACCCCGTGCCGGGCCTGGGCACCTCTGACAGGATGCCCCATGCATGGAAGGCCGGCCCGCAAACCGCGTTGCTGGCCAACCAGCTCGCCGCCATGCCCAGCCGTGGCGTGGCCGTGCTGACCATCCCCCCGACGCCCTACCGCTGTCCACCCGGCCCCTATGAGCGGGCCTGCCTGGTCGCCGACTGGCTCAAGGTGAACAAACCAGGATCGAAGTTGATCGTCCTGGACGCCAACCCCGATTTCGTCGCCGAGAAGGGCAACTTCGCCAGCGCCTTCCAGGGCCTGCACGCTGGCGTGATCGAATACCACACCAACGCCGAAGTGACCCAGGTCGATCCGGCCACCATGACGCTGACGACCACCGCGGGCCCGGTGCGGGGTGACGTGGTCAACCTGATTCCACGCCAGCGCGCGGGCCATCTGGTCGCGGCCACCGGGCTAAACAACGCCAACGGCGGGCGCTTCGCCGGCGTCAACGTCCTGAGCTACGTCAGCACGGTCGCCGGCGCCGACAAGCTCCACGTCATCGGCGATGCCAGCGCGACGACCCAGCCCAAGGCCGGCCATATTGCCAACCAGGAAGCCAAGGTGTGCGCCGATGCCATCGTGCGCCTGCTCGGTGGCGGCGCCCCCGACCCCGCCCCGGTGACCAACTCCGCGTGCTATTCCACCATCACCATGAGCCAGGCCGCCTGGCTCACCGCTGTGTTCCAGTACGACGCCGCCACGGCGTCCATGACCACCGTCCCTGCAGCCTCGGGTGCGTCCGCCGGCTGGAACACGGAAAATTTCCGCGAGATGAACAAATGGTTCACCGCGCTCATGGCCGACAGCTTCGCCTGAGCCAAAAACCACCCCTGCGTGCCAAAAGGCACCGCCGATGTGGCCTAATTGCGTCCTGTATCAATCACTCCATGGAGTCACGCCATCATGGCCCAGAAAATCAGGACCGAAGCCGACCGCAAAGCCACCCCCCGTCCCACGCCCGTCGCCGGGCAAACCGCCACCACCGGCCGTGGGCAAAAGCGCAGCCTCGAGCGTGGCACGGCCACGCGCAGCAAGAAAAATCCGGGCAAGCGCGCGAAGAAGGGCGGTTGACCGCTTCTCGCAGGATTTTTAAATAAATATGGCATTTCCCAGCGTCAGCTGGACATTTGATGCTATGGATATTTAAGTTATTCGGGCCGTGAAACGGCCCGAATCCGTTTCTGCACCCTGGCGCCAGGCTCTTGATCCCGGGCCTCGCCGCCACCAGATATCCATCCGCCACACGGATCCCGCCGCTGCATCCCACGCGCTGGCCTTCACCAGACCGCCCCTCGACAGCACCGGCCGACTTCCAAGGACATCGCCATGGAATTCAAGGACTACTACAAAACGCTCGGCGTCGACAAAACCGCGACGGTCGACGACATCAAGAAGGCCTACCGGAAACTGGCCAGGAAATACCATCCCGACGTCAGCAAGGAAGCCAACGCAGCGGCGCGCATGAGTGAAATCAATGAAGCGCAAGCCGTCTTGACCGACCCTGAAAAGCGGGCAGCGTACGATGCGCTGGGCAGCCAGTACCAGGGCCAGCGCGACTTCCGCCCGCCCCCCGACTGGGGCGCGGGCTTCAAGTTCTCCGACAACGGCCACGACGGAAATTTCAGCGATTTTTTCGAGCAACTCTTCGGCCACGCCCGCCGCTCGGGTGGATCCGCATCAGGCGCACGAGGCCGTCGGGCGGGGCCGCAGACCATGCAGGGAGACGATCGCCGGGCCGCGATCGAGCTGGACCTGATCGACACCTTCCAGGGAACCGAGCGCGACCTCAACCTGCACAACGCACGGTTTGATGCCCATGGCCAGGTCGTGCCCGAGGAGCGCACTCTGCGGGTCAAAATCCCCAAAGGCGTGATCGAGGGTCAGCAGATCCGGCTCTCAGGCCAGGGCAACCCAGGCCGGGGCGGCGGCGCGCGCGGGGATCTGTATCTTGAAGTTCACTTCAAGCCCCACCCACGCTATCGCGTGCAGGGCCGCGATCTCTACGCCAGCCTGCCCATCGCCCCTTGGGAAGCGGCCCTGGGCGCGCAGATCGAGGTGCCCACGCCCACCGGCCGCGTCGAGGTGACCGTCCCCGCGGGATGGCGCAAAGGGCGCAAGCTCCGGCTCAAAGGCCAGGGCATCCCGGCGCGCGGCGCCGCCAGCACGCCAGGCGACCTCTATCTGGAACTCGAGCTCACGCTGCCCCCGGCCGACTCGCCCAAGGCCCGCGAA
>JAEWVY010000123.1 GCA_023396625.1 Pseudomonadota bacterium
CCGCGTGCCCAGCGGCTCGCCCGGCTTGCGCACCGAGACGTTGGCATCGCAGCGGAACGAGCGTTCCTGCATGTTGCCGTCGCAGATGCCGATCCAGGTGACGATCTTGTGCAGCTCCTTGGCGTAGGCCACGGCCTCGGCGCTGGAACGCATGTCGGGCTCGGTCACGATTTCCAGCAGGGGCGTGCCGGCACGGTTCAGGTCGATGCCGGTCTGGCCGATGAAGTCCTCGTGCAGCGACTTGCCCGCATCCTCTTCCAGGTGCGCGCGCACCAGGCGCACGGACTTCTTCTCGTCGCCCAGGTAGAACTCCACCGCGCCGCCCTGCACCACGGGAATCTCGAACTGGCTGATCTGGTAGCCCTTGGGCAGGTCGGGGTAGAAGTAGTTCTTGCGCGCGAAGATGCTCCTGGGCGCGATGTGCGAGCCCACCGCCAGGCCGAACGCGATGGCGCGCGCGACCGCGCCCTTGTTCATCACCGGCAGGGTGCCCGGCAGCGCCAGGTCCACGGCGCAGGCCTGGGTGTTGGGCTCGGCCCCGAACGCGGTGGGCGCGCGACTGAAGATCTTGGACTGGGTCGAGAGTTGCGCGTGGGTCTCGAAGCCGATGACGACCTCGTAACCCTGAATGAGCGTGCGCGTCATGGTCATTGGCCTCCCGTCGCGGATGCGGCCAGCGGTGGCTGACGGAGGTGGAAGTCCGTGGCCTGTTGCAGGCGGTGCGCCATGTTCAGCAGTCTGGCTTCGGAAAAGTGGTTCCCGATCAGTTGCAGACCCACGGGCAACCCCCCTTCGCCAAATCCGGCCGGCACACTCATGCCCGGCAATCCAGCCAATGACGCCGGCAGCGTGAAAATATCCGCAAGGTAGTCCGCCAAAGGATCGCTGGCATGGCCGCCGAGCCTCCATGCCACCGAGGGAGCCACCGGGCCGGCTATCACATCGCAGCCAGCAAAAGCCTGCTGGAAATCGTCGGCGATCATGCGGCGGATTTTTTGTGCCTGCATGTAGTACGCGTCATAGTAGCCATGCGAAAGCACGTAGGTGCCCGTCATGATGCGACACTTGACCTCCTCGCCGAAACCTTCGGCACGCGTCTTCCTGTACATGTCCGCCAGATCGCCGTAGTGCTTCGCGCGATGCCCGAACTTGACGCCATCGAAGCGCGACAGATTGGAGCTCGCCTCGGCCGGCGCAATGATGTAGTAAACCGGAATCGACAACTCGGTGCGCGGCAAAGAAATCTCCACCCGCTTCGCACCCAGTTTTTCAAGTTCCCTCAGCGCCCCTTCGACAGCGGCACGCACGTCGGCCGACAGGCCTTCGCCGAAAAATTCCTTCGGAATGCCTATGCGCAGCCCTTCCAGCGACTCGCCGAGCAAACGCGAAAAATTTTCATTGGGGACATCGAGCGAAGTCGAATCGCGATCCGGATCCGGGCCACACATGGCGGACAGCAGCAAGGCGCAGTCCTCGGCGGAACGCGCCATCGGCCCGGCCTGGTCCAGGCTGGAAGCGTAGGCAATCATGCCGTAACGCGAGGCCCGGCCATAGGTGGGCTTGATGCCGGTGATGCCGCAAAACGAGGCCGGCTGGCGGATGGAACCGCCCGTGTCGGTGCCGGTGGCCGCCGGCGCCAGCCGGGCAGCCACGGCCGCGGCGCTGCCACCGGACGAGCCACCGGGGATGCGCGTGGTATCCCAAGGGTTGTGCACCGGACCGTAGGCGGAATTCTCATTGCCCGAGCCCATGGCGAACTCGTCGCAGTTGAGCTTGCCCAGGTTGACCATTCCCGCCTCGGCCAGCTTGCGGACCACTGTGGCGTCGAACGGAGAGCGGTAGGCTTCGAGCATCCTCGATCCGGCCGTGCTCGGAAAATCCCGCGTGACAAAAATGTCCTTGTGGGCCAGCGGGACGCCCTCGAGCGGACCCGCCGTCCCGGCAGCGAGCCGGTCGTCGGCGGCACGCGCCTGTGCCAGCGTCACCCCCTCGTCCACAGCCAGAAAGGCGCCCAGCCCGGCATGCGACCGGATCCTGGCCAGGAAGTGCTGTGCCACCTCGACAGCCGAAACCTCCCGGGCACGCAAACAGGCCGCCAGCTCCGCCACACCCAGTTCATGCAAAGCCACTGCTTTCATGGTGCCCACCTCACTCGATGACCCGGGGTACCAGAAACAGGCCTTGCTCAACCGCCGGCGCATTGCGCTGGTTGATGTCGCGCTGATTCGGCTCGCTGACCACGTCGTCGCGCAGCCGCAGGGCGACGTCCTGGGCGACGGCCACCGGATGCGCCAAGGGTGCCACGCCAGTGGTATTGACAGCCTGCATCGCCTCGACCACGCCGAAAAAGCCATTGATTCGTTTGAGCATGCGCTCACTTTCATCGGGTTGCAGTTCAAGCCGGGCCAGACTGGCAATCCGGGCAATGTCATCAAGTGTCAGGGACATGGGGGAACGACTTTGGAAACGGTAAGGAAAGCGCGGGTTGGCAGTGCAGGCCGCCCGATTTTCTAAGGGGATCGGGTATTATCCCGCCTTTAGTGCAACACTCGCGAAAGCGACGTCATTTGCACGGAAAAGACCCTTTTTCTGAATCGATCGATAAACGGATCAACAGGGCGATGCCCGGCCGAAGCGCCCGCCATGCCCGAGAGGACTAGTGATGATTGGATCATTCCGTCGGTATTTTTCAACCGATCTGGCCATTGACCTGGGCACCGCCAACACCTTGATCGTCGTGCGCGGCGAGGGCATCGTGCTGGACGAGCCCTCCGTCGTGGCCATCCGTCACGAAGGCGGCCCCCAGGGCAAAAAAACCATCCAGGCCGTGGGCAAGGAGGCCAAGGCCATGCTGGGCAAGGTCCCCGGCAACATCGAGGCCATTCGGCCGATGAAGGACGGCGTGATCGCGGACTTCACGGTCACCGAGCAGATGCTCAAGCAGTTCATCAAGATGGTGCATCCGCGCGGCGTGTTCAAACCCAGCCCGCGCATCATCATCTGCGTGCCCTGCGGGTCCACCCAGGTGGAACGGCGCGCCATCCGGGAGTCGGCGCTCGGCGCTGGCGCCTCGGAAGTGTATTTGATCGAAGAGCCGATGGCCGCGGCCATCGGCGCCGGCTTGCCGGTCTCTGAAGCCTCGGGATCGATGGTGGTCGACATCGGCGGCGGCACCACGGAAGTGGGGGTGATTTCCCTCGGCGGCATGGTGTACAAGGGCAGCGTTCGTGTCGGCGGCGACCGTTTCGATGACGCCATCATCAACTACATCCGTCGCAACTACGGCATGCTCATCGGCGAGCCCACGGCCGAAGCCATCAAGAAATCCATCGGCTCCGCCTTCCCTGGAAGCGAAGTCAAGGAGATGGAGGTCAAGGGCCGCAACCTCTCCGAGGGCGTGCCTCGCAGCTTCACGATCTCGAGCAACGAAATCCTCGAAGCCCTGACCGACCCACTCAACAACATCGTCTCCGCCGTCAAGACCGCGCTCGAACAGACACCACCAGAACTCGGTGCCGACATCGCCGACCGAGGCATGATGCTGACAGGTGGGGGCGCCCTGCTGCGCGACCTGGACCGTCTCCTCGCCGAGGAGACCGGACTGCCCGTGCTGGTGGCGGAAGAACCTCTGACCTGCGTGGTGCGCGGTTGCGGTATTGCCCTGGAACGCATGGACCACCTGGGCAGCATTTTCACCAGCGAGTAAGCGCCCGCAGGCCATGCACAACGCGCGGCGCCTTCCGAGCCTGGCGTCGCGGTCGCCCACGTCCGGACCCACGGAATAAGCGCCTCGCACCATGCCGCTGGACACCTTTGATCGCACCCCTCCCCCTTTCTTCAAGCAAGGGCCTTCAGCGCTGTCGAAGCTGGTTTTCTTCAGCGCACTGTCTTTCTTCCTGATGGTGGCGGACACTCGGCTGCATATCTCCGGGCCCCTTCGGTCCGTCGTGGCCACCGCGCTCTACCCAGCCCAGTGGTTGGTGATGCAACCGGTGCGCCTGACACGCGAAATGACGACTTTTCTCTCGACCGTCGAATCCGCGCACAAAACCGAAACCCGGGCACGCGAGAAGCTGGCCCTCCAGGCCCTGCGCTCCAGCCAGGTGGAGCAGCTGACTTTGGAAAACAGCCGGTTGCGCAACCTGCTTCAATTGCGCGACCAGCTGCGTGTGGAGTCGCAGGCCGCCGAAGTGCTCTACGACACGGCGGACGCCTTTACACGCAAGGTCATCATCGACCGGGGCCTCATTCAGGGCGTCGCCCCGGGTTCCCCCGTGGTCGACGAATCCGGCGTGCTAGGCCAGGTGACGCGGGTCTACCCACTGGTCAGCGAAGTCACCTTGCTGATCGATCGGGACCAGACCATCCCCGTGCTCAACACGCGCACCGGCGCGCGCGGTGTGGCCTATGGCGAACCGACCAGCGAAGGCGGCGGCCTGGAACTGCGCTACATGCCGGGAAACGCCGACATTCAGCCCGGCGACATACTGACCACCAGTGGCGTCGACGGCATCTACCCCCCAGGACTGCCCGTGGCCAGAGTCACCACCGTCCAGCGCCGCGGCGAGTCCGGCTTTGCCCGCATCCTGTGCACCCCCCAGGCGCTGGTGCAAGGGGCGCGGCATGTGGTGGTGCTTGCCCCGCTGACCGGGCAGATTCCCGCCATGCCGCAGGAGCCCGAGAAAAAGCCCCCGGCCACCAATCCTCGGGGAGGGACCCGCAAGTGATCATGCGCCCCGGGCAGCAACTGCTGTTGCCCGCCAATCCGATGTTCATCTGGGCCAGCCTGGTGACGGCGCTGCTGCTCAACATGGCGCCGAACATGGCTGGCCTGGGCCGGGCCGCGTGGCTGCCCGACCTGCTGGCCATCGTGCTCGTGTTCTGGGGTGTGCACCAGCCCCGTCGCGTCGGTGTCGGGGCGGCCTTCCTCTTCGGGCTGGCCATGGATGTGCACCAGGGCGCCCTGCTGGGCCAGCATGCCCTGGCCTATACGGCGCTGAGTTTTCTCGCCATCACCATCCACCGCCGGCTGCTCTGGTTCACCGTCCCGCTGCAGGCGCTGCAGATCCTGCCCCTGTTCGTGGGCGCACATGCCATCGCATTGATCGTGCGGCTGCTCGGCGGCGGACTGGCCCCGGGCTGGTCCATGCTGCTGGCCCCGGTCCTTGAGGCCCTCCTGTGGCCACTGGCCAGTCGCATGCTGCTGTGGCCACAGCGGCGCGCCCCCAATCCGGATGAAAACCGGCCCCTCTGACCCCGTGCCGCGGACATGACCGAGCTGCGCAACATCGAGGCGGAACTGTCGCGTTTCAGGAGACGCCTGTTCGTCATCGCCGGCGTCGTGATCGCGGGGTTCGCGCTGGTGACCGCGAGGCTGGTGCATCTCCAGGTCACGCGGCATGAGGATCTGAACGCGCAGGCCGAAAACAACCGCACGGCTGTTGTTCCCGTCGTGCCCAACCGCGGACTGATCCTGGACCGCAACGGCGTGGTCCTCGCCAGCAACTATTCGGCCTACACCATTGAAATCACCCCCTCCAGGGTGACGAATCTGGAGCAAACCATCGACGCCCTGGCACAGGTGGTGGAGATCAGCCCGCGCGACCGCCGCCGCTTCCGCAAGCTGCAGGAGGAATCCAAGAGCTTCGAATCCCTGCCCATCCGGACCCGGCTCAGCGACGAGGAAGTCGCGCGCTTTGCGGCGCGGCGCTTCCAGTTTCCCGGTGTGGACATCAAGGCCCGGCTGTTTCGCAACTATCCGTTCGGCGAGGTGGCCAGCCACGTGATCGGCTACATCGGCCGCATCAACGCCACCGAGAAAGCGCAGCTCGAGGATTCCGAGGACGCCGCGAACTACCGGGGCACCGACTACATCGGCAAGCTGGGCATCGAGCAGAGCTACGAAGCCCAGCTGCACGGCATCACTGGTGTGGAGCAAATTGAAACTTCCGCCGGCGGCCGCGCCGTGCGCCGGCTGGCCAACACCCCCGCGACTCCCGGCAACACCGTGGTGTTGTCCATCGACATCAAGCTGCAAAAGCTCGTCGAGGACCTTTATGGCGACCGGCGGGGCGCCCTGGTCGCGCTGGATCCGGGCACGGGCGAAGTCCTGGCCTTCGTCAGCAAACCCACCTTCGACCCGAACCTGTTCGTCGACGGCATCGACACCGAGAGCTGGCAAAGCCTCAACGAGTCCATCGACAAGCCGCTGCTCAATCGCGCGCTACGCGGCACGTACCCCCCCGGATCCACCTACAAGCCCTTCATGGCGCTGGGCGCGCTGGCGTCCGGCAAGCGCACGCCGCAGCAGACCATCGTCGATCCCGGCTACTTCATGTTCGGCAACCACCGTTTCCGCGACGACAAGGAGGGCGGTCACGGCGTGGTCGACATGTACAAATCCATCGTGCAGTCCTGCGACACGTACTACTACGTGCTCGCGAACGACATGGGCGTGGACCTGATCCACGACGAATTGCAGAAGTTCGGCTTCGGCGCACTCACGGGCATCGACATCCAGGGCGAAGTCCGCGGCGTGCTGCCATCCACCCGGTGGAAACGCGCCGCCTACCGCCGGCCGGAACAGCAACGCTGGTACTCGGGTGAGACCATCTCCCTGGGAATCGGCCAAGGCTACAACCACTTCACCATGCTCCAACTGGCCCTGGCCACCAGTGCGATCGCCAACGATGGCGTGAAAATGAAGCCGCACCTGGTCAAGGAAGTCACGGACGTGGTCAGCCACGTTTCCCGGGAGACCCTGCGGGAAATCAAGGCCGAGGCCGTTGCGCAGCCCCAGCACATCGCCATCGTCAAGCAGGCGCTGGTCGGCGTCAACATCGAGGGCACGGGCGCCTCCGCCTTCCGCGGGGCGCCTTACACCGCCGCCGGCAAGACCGGCACGGCCCAGGTCGCTTCGATCAAGCAGAACGAGAAATACAACGCCGCGCGCACTGCGGAGCGGCTGCGCGACCACGCGCTCTACATGGCGTTCGCCCCCGCGGAGAAGCCGACCATCGCGCTGGCCATGGTGGTGGAAAACGCCGGTTTTGGCGGCGTCGCGGCCGCGCCCATCGCCAGGCGGGTGTTCGACTACTGGCTGCTGGGCCAGACCCCCAGTCCCGAAGACATGGCGGCCGTGCAGAAAGGCCAGGCCGGCCCACCGGCACGCGCCGCGTCGAAGCCCGCGGCGCCCACCCGGCCCTGAACTCCCCCGCCCGACGCCGCGCGGTCCGGGTA
>JAEWVY010000225.1 GCA_023396625.1 Pseudomonadota bacterium
CGGCCACTTCGGCGCGGCAGTTTTCCAGGCTGGCATAGCGCGAGTTGGGCCGGCGTTCCTGACGGATCTCCGACAGGCGTTCGGGCTGGATGCTCAGGCCGAAGAGTTTCTTGCGGTGGGGAATGAGGGCCGGCGGCAGCTGGTTGCGCTCGAAATCCTCGGGAATCAGCGGGTAGTTCGCGGCCTTGACGCCGTACTGCATGGCCAGGTAGAGGCTGGTGGGTGTCTTGCCGCTGCGGCTCACGCCCACGAGGATCACGTCGGCGCCGAGCAGATCGCGGTGGGATTGGCCGTCGTCGTGCGCAAGCGAGAAATTGATCGCGTCAATCCGGTGGTGGTATTCCTCGCTCTTGCTGGCGTCGCTGAAACGGCCGACTCGATGGTGCGATTTGATGCCCAGCTCCGTCTCCAGGGGGTTGACGAAGGTGCCGAACATGTCGAGCAGCATGCCTGTGCAGCCGTCCTGGATGACTTTGAGCACGTCCATGTTGACCAGCGTGGTGAATACGATGGGCTTGGTCTTCTCGATTTCCCCGGTGTGGTTGATCTGGCGAACCACCTGGTGGGCCTTGTCCACCGTGTCGACGAATGGCAGGCGCACATGGCGGGAGGTCAGCTCGAACTGAGCGAGGATGGCCTTGCCAAAGGTTTCGGCAGTGATGCCGGTGCCATCGGAAACGAAGAAGACGGTGCGGTTGGGCATGGCTGAAAGGCGGCTGGGAAGGAGCTGCAACTGTAATCTCTCGCCGGGGCCTAAAATCGGGGTCCGCCCGCCATAACCGTGTCTGCGGGGAAACATCACACTCATGCGTCGCGCCGACCCATTCGAACTACAAGCAAGTCATGGGGCCCCTGTGGGGGCTCCGCGCGGCCGTGCCCGGTTTTTTACTTCTGGAGCTTTCCCATGTCTGCACTTTTTGATCCGGCCGCCCTGGTCGTACCGTTTGAGAACCTGAGAATGTCCGACGTCGAGGTGGTCGGCGGCAAGAACGCCAGCCTCGGCGAGATGATTTCCCAACTGCCCACGGGTGTGCGCGTGCCCACGGGCTTTGCCACCACGGCGCACGCGTTCCGCCAGTTTCTCGCGCATGCCGGGTTGACCGAGCGGATCAATGCCCGTCTGGCGGCGCTGGATGTCGAGGATGTTCGGGAACTGGCGGAAGCGGGTGCCGAAATCCGTGCCATGGTCGAGGCGCAGCCTTTTCCCTCGGATCTGGAAAAGGCCATTCGCGACGAATTCGCCAAGCTCTGTGCGGGCAACGCGCAGGCCTCCTACGCCGTGCGATCTTCCGCCACGGCCGAGGACTTGCCCGACGCCTCCTTCGCGGGTCAGCAAGAGACGTTTCTGAATGTGGTGGGCATCGAGGAGGTGCTGCACAAGATGAAGGAGGTGTTCGCCTCCCTGTACAACGACCGTGCCATCAGCTACCGCGTCCACAAGGGATTCGCCCATGCCGACGTGGCCCTGTCCGCCGGTGTGCAGCGTATGGTCCGCTCCGATCTCGGCGCCGCGGGCGTGATGTTCACCATCGACACGGAGTCGGGCTTCGAGGACGTGGTGTTCATTACCTCCAGCTACGGCCTGGGGGAAACGGTGGTCCAAGGCGCGGTAAATCCGGACGAGTTCTATGTCCACAAACCCATGCTCAAGGCTGGCAAGAAAGCGGTGATACGGCGCAGCCTGGGGTCGAAGCTGATCCAGATGACGTTCTCGACCGAGGGTGAAAAGGCCGCGGGCGGCAAGCTCGTGAAGACCGTGGACGTGCCGACCGAGCTGCGTAACCGCTATTCGTTGACTGAAGCTGACGTTGAGCAGCTGGCGCGCTACGCCATGGTGATCGAGCAGCACTATGGCCGCCCGATGGACATCGAGTGGGGCAAGGACGGCACGGACGGCCAACTCTATATTCTTCAGGCACGCCCCGAGACCGTGAAGAGCCAGTCCCAGGGGCGGGCCGAGATGCGCTACAAGCTCAAGGGCCGGGGCCCCGTGTTGGCCGAAGGCCGGGCCATTGGCCAGAAAATTGGCACCGGCCCGGTTCGCCTGGTGCACAACATCGCGGAGATGGACAAGGTTCAGCCTGGTGACGTGCTGGTGACCGACATGACTGATCCCAACTGGGAGCCGGTGATGAAGCGCGCCAGCGCCATTGTGACCAACCGTGGCGGCCGTACCTGTCACGCGGCCATCATCGCGCGCGAACTGGGCATCCCCGCGGTTGTCGGCTGCGGCCACGCGACGGAGCAACTCAAGGACGGCACGCTGGTGACCGTCAGCTGCGCCGAGGGCGATACCGGCTACATCTACGACGGCCTGCTTGATACCGAGGTGACCGAGGTGCAGCGCGGGGCGATGCCCGAGATTGCGACCAAGGTCATGATGAACGTCGGCAACCCTCAGCTGGCCTTCGATTTCGCGCAACTGCCCAACAGCGGCGTGGGGCTGGCGCGACTGGAATTCATCATCAACAACAACATCGGCGTTCACCCCAAGGCCATTCTCGACTACCCGAACATCGATGCCGACCTGAAGAAGGCCGTGGAGTCGGTGGCACGTGGCCATGCCGGGCCACGCGCCTTCTACGTGGACAAGGTGGCCGAAGGCGTGGCAACCATCGCCGCGGCGTTCTGGCCCAAGCCGGTGATCGTCCGCCTGTCTGATTTCAAGAGCAATGAATACCGCAAGCTCATGGGGGGCAGTCGCTACGAGCCGGAAGAGGAAAACCCCATGCTGGGCTTCCGCGGAGCCGCGCGTTACATCAGCGATGATTTCCGCGAGGCGTTTGCCATGGAGTGCGAGGCCCTGCGGCGTGTCCGTGAGGACATGGGGCTGACCAACGTTCAGGTGATGGTGCCTTTCGTGCGTACGCTGGACCAAGCTGCGCGGGTCACCCAGCTTTTGGCGGACCATGGACTCAAGCGTGGCGAAAACGAGCTGAAACTCATCATGATGTGCGAGGTGCCGAGCAACGCGGTCCTGGCGGAGCGTTTCCTGCAGTACTTCGACGGCTTCTCGATCGGTTCGAACGACCTGACGCAGCTGACCCTGGGCCTCGATCGGGACTCCGGTCTGGAACTGCTGGCGGCGGATTTCGATGAGCGAGACCCCGCGGTGACTGCGCTGATTGGTCAGGCCATCAGCGCATGCCTGGCACAGGGCAAGTACATCGGCATTTGCGGACAAGGGCCTAGCGACCACCCGGATTTTGCCCTGTGGCTGCGTGATCAGGGCATCAGCTCCATTTCGCTGAACCCTGATTCGGTCGTCGAGACCTGGAATCAACTGGCCCGCTGACGGTCTTTGCCGCGTGCTTGTCCTCGCCCCTGCGGTCAAACTAAGATGAACCCCATGGGTGCGGCGACAGGCAAGGCGGTGGACAGGGTTGGCCGGCCAAGGGAGGTCGCCAGCTACGCCCACCAGCGACTTTGTGCGGGGTGGTGCGTGCATCGGTGGTCCAGGCTTGATACCTTTTCCCCCGGCTCTGCGGAACCGGGGGAATGGGCAGGTTTTGTGTGACTTTGGATAGGCTTGGTTGATGCCACTGAGTTCGCGGGCAGGCTTCAGGCGCAATCTTGGAAAGGTCTACCGGTGGTACACCGGTGGATTTGTCTTGTTCGTCGCCGTCCTGGCAGTTCTTGAGCAATTCGGCCTGTCCCGCAGGTGGATTGGCTTTATTTTTCTGCTGGCGACCTTGCTGCTTTACGCGGGCATCGGCGTCATGAGCCGCACCACCGATGCGGAGGAGTACTACGTCGCTGGTCGCCGGGTGCCGGCCCTCTATAACGGCATGGCGACGGCTGCGGACTGGATGTCCGCGGCGTCGTTCATCAGTTTGGCGGGGACCTTGTATCTGTCCGGCTACGGTGGCCTGGCTTTCGTGCTGGGGTGGAGTGGCGGCTTCTGTCTCGTCGCCTTGCTTCTTGCGCCTTATCTCCGGAGTTTTGGTCGATTCACGATCCCTGACTTTCTCGGGGAGCGCTACGGAGGGAATCTGCCTCGCTTCCTGGGCGTGTCCGCCGCCATCCTGTGCTCGTTTACCTACGTGGTGGCTCAGATTTACGGGGTGGGGCTGATTACTTCGCGGCTGACGGGCGTGGCCTTTGAGTTGGGAATTTTTCTCGGACTTGGCGGGATACTGGTATGTTCCTTTCTCGGTGGCATGCGTGCTGTGACCTGGACTCAGGTGACGCAGTTTATCGTGTTGATTGCCGCGTACCTGATTCCCGTCGTGTGGCTGTCGGTGCAGCAGACGGGCGTGCCGTTGCCGCAGGCGATTTACGGTTTTCAGCTAGAAAAGGTGAGCGCCAAGGAAAAGCTCCTGGCCGTGGACCAAGGTGAGTTGCAGGTAAGGCAAATTTTCAGTGAGCGCGCGGAGAAATTAGCCGAAAAACTGGCCAATCCGCGGGCTGCGCTGGCCGCCGACAAGGTGGCTGCGGCACGTCGCTCGGCCGAGTTGAGGGCATCGCATGCCCCGGCTGCCGAAATCGTTGCTGCTGACAAGGCCTTTTTTGGTTTACCCAAGGATGAGGCTGCGGCGCGCAAGTTCTGGACCGAGGAACGCGCGGTGGCGGAACTCAAGTCCCGGCCTTTGAACGGGATGGCGCCGCATGCACAGGAGTTTTCTGGCGATCCGGAGGGAGGGGCCGCCGAACGGGAGGAATATGACTTGTCCCGACGGAATTTTCTGGCACTCGTGTTTTGCCTCATGGTCGGGACCGCGGCGCTGCCTCATATCCTGATGCGTTTCTACACCACGCCCAGCGTGAAGGAGGCCCGTGAATCCGTGACGTGGTCCTTGTTTTTCATTTTTCTGCTTTATTTCACGGCCCCCGCGCTCGCGGTGCTGGTGAAATACGAGGTTTTCCATGTTCTCGTAGGGACGCCATTCGATCATTTGCCGCAGTGGATCTTTGCGTGGAACAAGGTGGATCCGACCTTGCTGTCGGTGATGGATGTCAATCATGACAATGTGCTGCAGTTGAACGAAATATCCATCGACCCGGACATCATCGTGCTGGCCACACCCGAGATAGCCGGCTTGCCCTACGTGATTTCCGGGTTGGTCGCGGCAGGAGGGCTTGCTGCCGCCCTGTCGACGGCGGACGGCCTGCTCCTGAGCATCGCCAGTGGCCTGAGCCATGACGTCTATTACAAGATGATCGACCGTGATGCATCGACCGCTCGAAGGGTCACCATCTCCAAAATGCTGTTGCTGATTGTCGCCCTTTGCGCGGCGTATCTGGCCGCGCAGAAGCCCGCGGACATTCTGTTTTTGGTTTCCGCTGCGTTTTCGTTTGCCGCCGCCGCCTTTTTCCCCGCATTGACTCTCGGCATTTTCTGGAAGCGTGCCACCGGGCCTGCGGCCTCGCTGGGTATCGTCGCTGGATTGGGCGTGACCTTGTATTACATGCTGACCACGCAGCCGTGGTTGCGTGAATCGTTCGGCATCCAGTCTCCCGTGGTTCTGTGGTGGGGCATTCAACCCATTTCTGCGGGTATTTTTGGTGTGCCTGTGGGTTTCGCTGTCATCGTGGCCGGGAGCCTGATCACGCGGCCACCGGGCAGAAGTGCGAATGACTTGGTCGAACGCATCAGGTACCCCGATCCAGGCTCCCCCCGAATGGAGGACCGGAACCAGGGGTAGCTGTCAGATCAAAACTTTTATCTGGCTATAATGGCAGGCTTTTCCCTTGCTGCACCTCGATTCGACGCCGGGGGCAGTTCCCACCAATCCCCGCCGGTCTTCTCAATGGCTGCGGGGGGTTTCACAAGGAGTATCCATGCGTCACTATGAAATCGTCCTGCTGATTCACCCGGATCAGAGCGAACAGGTTCCAGCCATGCTGGAACGCTACAAGAACATGATCACCGCGGGTGGGGGCAAGATCCATCGGGTTGAGGAC
>JAEWVY010000382.1 GCA_023396625.1 Pseudomonadota bacterium
TACGTGGACGCCGCGCGCCGCGCCGCGGGCGAGCCCCAGGCGCGTAACGAGCCGGGGGAACTGCCGCGCATCGCGGCGACGCTGGCGGCACTGCGCGGCCTGCCCCTGCCCGAACTGGCGCGTGCCAGCACCGCCAACGCGTTGGCGGCGCTGCCTCGGTTGGCGCAACTCATGGCTCAGGAATCATGAATATGATTGCCATTTTCCAGCGTCATACGGTCATTTCATGCTCTTGTTTTAAGACTTTCCACGGGAGGCCCGGATGACGGTTCGGGAGGTGCGCGCCGCGCCGGAGGGCCCCGCGACGGCGTCGCGGCTGCGAGGTTTGCCGCCCGTGGTGAACCGGGACACCGCGTTGCTCGTGCTCGGCAGCTTCCCTGGCAAGGCGTCGCTGGCGGCGCGCCAGTACTATGCCCATCCGCAAAACCATTTCTGGCGTATTCTTCAAGCTATTTGGCCGGATTTCCAGCATCGGGTGGACTTTCAATGCTATGAAAACAGGATTGATTGGATGCTCGACCACGGCCTGGGCCTGTGGGACGTCTATGCCAGCTGCGAACGCGAGGGCAGTCTGGACACGGCGATCCGCCGTCCGGTGGCCAATGATTTCGCGGCGTTGGCCCACGGGTGCCCGGCGCTGCGGGCCATCGCCCACAATGGCGGGGAAAGTTTCCGGCACGCACGCCACGGCGCCGCACTCGGATGGCCGGTGGTCCGGCTGCCCTCGACCAGCCCGGCCAATGCGAGCTGGTCGTTCGAACGCAAGCTCGCGGCCTGGCGCGAGGTTTTTGAAGAATACGGATTGTCATGAGCACCAAGACGCGCCCGCGGGGCGAAGAGATCGAACTTCCCGAAGTGCATTTTTCCGACTACAACGGCGTGCGCTGCCTGCACCTGGGCACCGAGTGGGTGCAGGGCTCGATGATCATCGACGATCCGTTCGCCATCGAGCTGGAATACGTGCAGCGCATGATGGCCTGGCTGTTGTTCGTCGAGCCGTCCAGCGTGTCCCGGCGCCACGCCATGCAGCTGGGCCTGGGCGCGGGCACGCTTACCAAGTTCTGCCACAACCGGCTGCGCATGAAGACCACGGTCATCGAACTCAACCCGCAGGTGCTGCGGGCCTGCCGGGGCTGGTTCAAGCTGCCGCCGGAAGACGCACGCCTGAAGGTGGTGATCGCCGACGCCGGGCGGGAGATCCAGCGTCCGCAATGGCGCGCCAGCGTCGATGCCCTGCAGGTGGACGTCTACGACGCCGAAGCTGCCGCGCCGGTGATGGACGACGCGGCGTTCTACGCCGACTGCCGCGCGCTGCTGACCGACGAGGGCTGCATGACGGTCAACCTGTTCGGGCGCGCATCGAGTTACGAGCGCAGCCTGGCGAAAATCGCCGAGGCGTTCGGCGCCGCCGCCGTGTGGGCGTTCAAGCCCACGCGCGAGGGCAACACCGTGGTGCTCGCGCAGCGCACGCCCAGCCGTCCCGGCCGTGAGCGCCTGGCCGAACGCGCCGAGGTCATCCAGACCCGCTGGGACCTGCCGGCCACCAAGTGGCTGCGGGTGTTCAAACCGATTGAAAAGTGAGTCCTGCCATGCCCGCTTCGATCCCCGCGATCCCGTCGCCGACCGATACGCCCGCCCCCGCGGCCCGTTCCAGATCCTCCTCCGCGCGGCCGGCCCAGGGGGCTGCGCCGATGTCGCGCAAGGGGGCCGGCGCCATGGTGGGCCCGCTCGACTGGCGGCGCCTGGTGCAGTGGGCCGAGGAGGACGGCCTGATCACGGCCACCGAGGCCGAGCGCACGGTGGCGCGCTGCTCGCAGGCCGAAAGCGCGCAGCATCCACTGGTGCGCCTGGCCAGCGTGTCCATGCACCGTGCGAGCGACGGCCGGGCGCTGGACATCGAGACCCTGACCCAGTGGCTGGCGGGTCGGGCCGGACTGGAGTATCTGCGCATCGACCCGCTCAAGGTGGACGTCGGCAAGGTGGCCGACACCATGAGCGCCGCCTACGCCGAGCGCCACCGTGTGCTGCCCGTGCAGGTGAGCCCCAAGGAGGTCGTGGTGGCCACCGCCGAGCCTTTCATCACCGACTGGGTGGCCGAGGTGGAGCGGCAGTCGCACCGGACGGTGCACCGCGTGCTGGCCAATCCCACCGAGATCCAGCGCTACACCACCGAATTCTTCGCGCTGGCCAGGTCGGTGCGGGTGGCGATGAAGGCGGGGGGCAACGCGGGCGCGTCCAGCTTCGAGCAGCTGGTGGAACTGGGCAAGAGCAACCGGCCGCTCGACGCCAACGACCAGGGCGTGGTGCAGGTGGTGGACTGGCTGTGGCAATACGCCTTCGACCAGCGCGCCAGCGACATCCACCTCGAGCCCCGGCGCGAGCACGGGGCCATCCGCTTTCGCATCGACGGCGTGCTGCACCCGGTCTACCAGATGCCGGTCACGGTCCTCAACGCGATGACGGCGCGCGTCAAGCTGCTGGGGCGCATGGACGTGGTGGAGAAGCGCCGTCCGCAGGATGGCCGCATCAAGACCCGCAGCCCCCGCGGCGAGGAAATCGAGATGCGGCTGTCGACCTTGCCGACGGCTTTCGGCGAGAAGATGGTGATGCGCATCTTCGACCCAGACACCACCGTCAAGGACCTGGACGCGCTGGGCTTCTCCGCCCACGACGCCGAGCGCTGGCAGGCGCTGGTGGCGCGGCCGCACGGGATCATCCTGGTCACCGGGCCGACCGGCTCGGGCAAGACCACCACGCTGTATTCCACGCTCAGACGCCTGGCCACCGACGCGGTCAACGTGAGCACGGTGGAAGACCCGATCGAAATGATCGAGCCCGCATTCAACCAGACGCAGGTGCAGCCGCAGCTCGACTTCGGCTTCAGCGAGGGCCTGTGGGCGCTCATGCGGCAGGACCCGGACATCATCATGGTGGGCGAGATCCGCGACCTGGAGACGGCCGAGATGGCCGTGCAGGCCGCGCTGACCGGGCATCTGGTGTTCAGCACGCTGCACACGAACGATGCGCCCAGCGCGATCACCCGGCTCATGGAGCTGGGGGTGCCGGCCTACCTCATCAATGCCACCATGCTGGGCGTGCTGGCGCAGCGCCTGGTGCGCACGCTGTGCCCGCATTGCAAGACCCGCGACGAGACGGTCACCCGCGAACAGCTGGAAGAGGTCGTCAAGCCCTGGAAGATCACCGGCGGGTTCCGGCCCTACCGCGCCGTGGGCTGCGTGGCCTGCCGCATGACCGGCTTCATGGGGCGCATGGGGCTGTACGAACTGCTGACGGTCAGCGAGGCCTTCAAGGACAAGGTCAGCCGCGAGCCGAGCATCGATCCCCTGCGCCGCCAGGCGGCGGCCGACGGCATGCGGGCCTTGCGCCTGGCCGGGGCCCTGCGCGTGGCCGAAGGGGTGACCACGCTGGGCGAAGTCCTCACAGCCACGCCGCCGATGGACTAGGGCCTGTTCACACTGTTTTTGCCAGTGCGAACATGGTTAAAACAGCGCCAGTCAAGGCGCGCGACGACGGCCAGGCTGGATGCCTGGCCTAGGAGTGCAACGCCGAGTGGCGCCGTTTTAACCATATTCCCTCCGGGTTGCGATCAAAAAGGCCATGCGCCG
>JAEWVY010000391.1 GCA_023396625.1 Pseudomonadota bacterium
CGCCCGTCCTGCGTCAGCACGAGCAGGCCGGTGGAGTCGATGTCCAGCCGCCCCGCCGGGGCCAGGCCGTGCAGCTGGGACGGCGAAAAGCGCAGGCGGCCGGCGTCCTCGCGCCAGTGGGTGCGCGGGTTGACCAGCGTGACCGCCGGCGGGTGCCCGTCCTCGGCCTGGCCGCTGACATAGCCAATGGGTTTGTTCAGCAGGATGGTCACGCGTTGCTGCTGCTGGACGCCGGCCTGCGGGTCCACGGTGATGCGCGCCGCAGCGTCGATCTTCATGCCCGTGGCGGCCACCTCGCCGTCGACGCGCACCCAGCCGCGGGCGATCCAGTCGTCGGCTTCGCGGCGCGAGCACAGGCCCAGCTCGGCCATGCGCTTGTTCAGGCGAACCGGGGCCGTGGCGTCGGCGGGTGCGGCGGCCGACAGCGGCGCACGGCGCACCGTGGGCGCCCGTGCCGGGCCTCCGGGGCCGTCAGCCCGCGGGGCGGGACGTTTCATGGTCATCGAAAACTCTCATTTATATAGCAAACTTATGCCATCTGGCGCTGGATAAAGGCTTAAAAAGCTCAAAAACAAGTCTCAGAACGTGCTGGACCGCAGCGTCGCCAGGTCCAGCACGCGCAGGCCACCATACTCCACGCGGATCAGCTGGCGGGCCTGCAGCGCCGCCAGCGCCTCGTTGACACGCTGGCGCGACAGGCCCACGAGGTAGGCCAGCTCCTGCTGGGTGATGCGCAGCACCTCGCCCACGCCAGGATAGAGCACGGGGTTGAACAGCGCGGCCAGATTGCGCGCCACGCGCAGCTCCGGCGTGTGGAGCCGGTCGATCTCGCGGGCGGCGATGAACTGGCCGAGCCGTTCGTTGAGCTGATTCATCACGAAACGGTTGAAGCCGATGGAATGGTCCAGCAACCAGTGGAACACGTCCACCGGCAGCCCCGCGACCACGCTGCGGCGCAGCGCCTGGATGTTGTAGCGGTAGTCTTCCCGCTTGAGCGCCGTGCCTTCGCCAAACCAGCCGCCGGGAGGCACGCCGGTGAAGGTCATGGTCTGGCCCTGCGCATTGTCGCTGCTCATCTTCAACAGGCCTTCCACCACACCGAACCAGTAGGTGACCGGCCGCCCGACCCGGCAGATGTAGTCCCCGGGGTCCGCGTCGCTCACGCGCAGGGCGTCCTGCGCCCGCTCGCGCTCACCCGGCTGCAGCACGGCCAGCCACGGAATGCCCGCGAGTTCGGCGACGGCGGGAGGGCGGCGGCGCTGGTGAAGGCTGCTCTGACTTGACATCGGGCAAGGAAAAGGAGGGGTTGGCGCAAAACCCTAGGGAAAATCCCAGGAGGGGAGTCGTGCAAATTGTCGTCGCAATGACAACATGGCGTCAAACACGGGCCTACATTTCCTTCCAGGGCCACCGCTGTTCGTGCCCGCGCGAGGCGCGAGACGACTGGCGGGGCCGACCAGGTGAAGCGTGGCGCCACCGGCACCCGCCCAACGGAGACCAGGATCGCGATGTTGACGACATTTCCCCGTTTGCTGCTCAAACATGCCGCTGAACGCCCCGGCGCCAGTGCCCTGCGCGAGAAAGAGTACGGCATCTGGCAGACCCACAGCTGGGCGGGGCTGGCGGCGCTGGTCGAGAAAATCGCCTGCGGCCTGCACCAGGCCGGCCTGGCACGCGGCGAGCACATGATCATCGTCGGCGCCAACCGGCCGCGGCTGTACGCGACCATGCTCGCCGCCCAGTCGCTTGGCGCGATTCCGGTGCCTCTGTATCAGGATGCCGTGGCGGCCGAATATGTGTTTCCAGTCACCAATGCCGAAGTCCGTTTCGCGCTGGTCGAGGACCAGGAGCAGGTGGACAAGATGCTGGAGGTGCGTGAGCAGTGCCCCCGGCTCGCGCACATTTTTTTCGATGATCCGCGCGGCCTGCGCAACTACGTCGAGGAGGGGCTGGCCTCGCTCGACGAACTGGTGGCGGCTGGCGAGGTGTTCGCGGGCCAGCACCCGGCTTTTTTCCGGGACACGCTGGAGCAGGTCCGTCCCGACGACGTGGCCGCCATGTTCTTCACCTCGGGGACCACGGGCAACCCCAAGGGGGTGGTCCATACCCATGCCACGCTGATCGACCGGGCGCAGGCGGGGGCGGAGTTCGACCGGCTCGGCAGCGGCGAGGAGGTGCTGGCCTACCTGCCGCCGGCCTGGATCGGGCAGAACATCTTCAGCTATGCGCAATGGCTGGTCTGCGGATACACGGTCAACTGTCCGGAATCCTCGGCCACGGTCAACATCGACCTCAAGGAAATCGGCCCGACCTACTACTTCGCGCCGCCGCGCGTGTTCGAGGGGCTGCTGACGACCGTGATGATCCGCATGGAAGACGCCGGCGCCCTCAAGCGCGCGATGTTCCGCTATTTCATGGACCTGGCCCGGCGTGTGGGGCCGGCCCGCATGGACGGCAGGCCGATCGGTCTCGGCAACGCCGTGCTGTACGCCCTGGGTCGGATGCTGGTCTACGGGCCGCTGCGCAACAACCTGGGCATGAGCCGGGTGCGCGTCGCCTACACCGCCGGCGAGGCCATCGGCCCCGACCTGTTCAGCTTCTACCGCTCGATCGGCATCAACCTCAAGCAGCTGTATGGTTCCACCGAGACGGCGGTGTTCGTCTGCCTCCAGCCCGACCACGAAGCCCGCGCCGACACCGTGGGCGTGCCCTGCCGGGGCGTGGAGATCAAGGTGGCGGAAGACGGCGAGATCCTCGTGCGCTCACCCGGTCTGCTCAAAGGGTACTACCGCAACCCCGAGGCCACGGCCGAGGTGCTGACCGCCGACGGCTGGTATCACACCAGCGACGCCGGCTTCATCGACGCCCATGGCCATTTGAAGATCATCGACCGCGTGAAAGACGTGGGCCGGGTCCGGGGCGGCGTCTTCGATGGCGCGATGTTCGCGCCCAAGTATGTCGAGAACAAGCTCAAGTTCTTCCCGCAGATCAAGGAAGTCGTGGCCTACGGCGACCAGCGCGAGAAAGTCTGCGTCATGGTGAACATCGACTTCGAGGCCGTGGGGAACTGGGCCGAGCGGCGCAACCTGCCCTACGCGGGCTACACCGACCTGGCGCAGAAGCCCGAGGTCTACCAGCTCATCAAGGAATGCGTGGAGAAGGTCAACGCGGACCTGGCCGCGGACGAACTGCTCGCGGGCAGTCAGATCAGCCGCTTCCTCGTGCTGCACAAGGAGCTGGACGCGGACGACGGCGAGCTCACGCGCACCAACAAGGTTCGCCGCGGCTTCATCGCCGAGAAGTACCAGCCCCTGGTGGACGCGCTGTACGGCGGCAAGACCGAGCAGTACATCGAAACCGCCGTGAAATTCGAGGATGGCCGCACCGGCAGCGTGAGCGCCACGCTGAAGATCGCCGACGCGAAAACCTTCGCCCCCGCCAAGGCCGCCGCCTGAGAAATGACGCAAGCATCATGAGCAAGAAAATCGGCGGTGTCATTCTCGACATCAACAACATCAGCCTGCGGTTCGGCGGCGTCAAGGCCCTGACCGACATCTCCTTCAACGTCAAGGAGCACGAGATCCGCGCCATCATCGGCCCCAACGGCGCGGGCAAGAGCTCCATGCTCAACTGCATCAATGGCGTGTACACGCCCTCCGAAGGCAGCATCACCTTCCGCGGCAAGACTTTCGACCACATGAATTCCCGCCAGGTCGCCGAAATGGGGATCGGGCGCACCTTCCAGAACCTGGCGCTGTTCAAGGGCATGAGCGTGATCGACAACATCATGACCGGGCGCAACCTGAAGATCCGCAGCAACCTGCTGCTGCAGGCCCTGCGCGTCGGCCCGGCCGAGAAGGAAGAGATCCGCCACCGCGAGTTCGTCGAGCACATCATCGACTTCCTCGAGATCCAGGCCCACCGCAAGACGCCGGTGGGCCAGTTGCCCTACGGCCTGCAAAAGCGCGTCGATCTCGGGCGCGCGCTGGCGATGGAGCCCCAGGTGCTGCTGCTCGACGAGCCCATGGCCGGCATGAACGTCGAGGAAAAGCAGGACATGAGCCGCTTCGTGCTCGACGTCAACGACGAGTTCGGCACCACCATCGTGCTGATCGAGCACGACATGGGCGTGGTCATGGACATCTCCGACCGCGTGGTCGTGCTCGACTATGGCAAGAAGATCGGTGACGGCACGCCCGACGAGGTCCGCAACAACGAAGACGTGATCAGTGCCTACCTTGGCACCAGCCATTGACATGGTCCCCACCCTTCACTTGATCCGAGGATTGCTGGATGGCCTTCTTTCTTGAAACCCTGCTGGGCGGCCTGATGGCCGGCATGCTGTATTCGCTGGTGGCGCTCGGCTTCGTGCTGATCTTCAAGGCCTCGGGCGTGTTCAACTTCGCGCAAGGCGCCATGGTGCTGTTCGCCGCGCTGGCGATGGCCCGCTTCGCCGAATGGATTCCGCGCTGGACCGGTCTCGAAAGCGCGGTGCTCGCCAACCTCGCCGCGTTCGTGGTGGCCGGCGCGGTCATGTTCTGCGTGGCCTGGCTGGTCGAGCGGCTGGTGCTGCGCCAGCTGGTGAACCAGGAAGGCACGACGCTGTTGATGGCGACGCTGGGCATCACCTATTTTCTCGAGGGCCTGGGACAGACGGCCTTCGGCAGCGACATCTACAAGATCGACGTGGGCATGCCCAAGGAACCGGTCTTCGTGCTGGAGTCGATGTTCCAGGGGGGCGTGCTGATCAACAAGGAGGACGTGATCGCCGCGTTCATCGCGGCGGCGCTGGTGGCGCTGCTGACGCTGTTCTTCCAGAAAACCTCCACCGGGCGGGCCCTGCGGGCCGTGGCCGATGACCACCAGGCTGCGCAATCCATCGGCATTCCACTCAACCGCATCTGGGTGATCGTCTGGTGCGTCGCGGGTGCGGTGGCGCTGGTCGCCGGCATGATCTGGGGCTCCAAGCTCGGGGTGCAGTTCTCGCTGACCACGGTGGCGCTGCGCGCACTGCCGGTGGTGATCCTGGGCGGGCTGACCTCGGTGCCGGGCGCCATCATCGGCGGCCTGATCATCGGCGTCGGCGAAAAGCTCTCCGAGGTCTATCTCGGCCCCTTCGTGGGCGGCGGCATCGAAATCTGGTTCGCCTACGTGCTGGCGCTCGGCTTCCTGTTGATCCGCCCGCAGGGGCTGTTCGGCGAAAAAATCATCGACCGGGTCTAGGGCCTGTCCACACGCATTTGTTCAGGAACCACGATGTTCTACAGAGAAAACGGCCAATTCAAAACCAGCTATCGGGCCGACCAGCAGATCTTCCCGATCCTGCAGGAC
>JAEWVY010000384.1 GCA_023396625.1 Pseudomonadota bacterium
CGCCAGGAAGAGCCATCCGACGAGTCCATATTCGGCCAGCAGCTGCAGGAACTCATTGTGCGCGTAATAGTCGGTTTCGAGCTGCGCCCCCTCCGGCTGATACAGGGGGATATCCACCTCCCAGGCCCCGGCCCCCACGCCCGTCAATGGCCGCGCGGCCATCATTCGGCCGGTGGCCTTCCACATCTGCATCCGCAAGGAAAACGAGCCCTGGGTATATTCCTCGGACTTGGCCATGGATTTCGAACGGGCCAGCGCACGCGCGACAGGCGTCATTCCCCGCTGTTCGACGCGATGCTCCTCGATCAGCTTGGAATTGCCTGTGGGGAGGCCCCCCAGAGCCAGCACGGTGCCGGCCAACACCAGCGGAACCATCAGGCGGCTGGACCGGGGCCACTTCGTCAGCGAGAGTTGTGCACGGAAACGCCACAGGACGAAAGGCAGCAGCACGACCAGAAGCAGCAGGGCCAGAAGCGCCGAGCGGGTGCCGGTCATCAGGATGGCCACGAGATTGAACCCCGTGGTCAGGGCCAGCAGGGCCAGCACAGGGGCCGAGCGGATCTGCGTGATCAGCCACCCTGAAAACGGCAGGGTGCACACGGCGAATTCGGCATAGAAGTTCCGGTTGACGAATGTCGACGCGGGATTGGGGCCTTGCGGGAAGAAGTTGAAATCCCCCCAGAACTGTGCCGCCGTCCAGACAGAAGCCACAAAGGCGCCGCCATGGATGCCCCAGGCCAGCACGTTGGTGCGTTCGCGGCTCACGGCATTGAGCCCCAGCCACGCCAACAGGCTGAAAATGAACCAGCGGATGGCCTCCACGCCGGCCAGGTAGGTGTGCGACCAGGCCATGCTGCCGAGCGCCCAGAGCATCAAAACCAGAGGCAACCCCAGCAGCGCATGCCAGCGCAGACTTTCCTGGCGCTGGCGTTGATGCCAGAACAGGAGAAGCCCTGCGCCGAGCGCCGAAAAAGAGACCAGCATGGACTTGAGCGTGTCCTGCAGCATCTCTTCGTGGGGGACGCCCAGCGCGGGCGTCAACAGCATCATCAAGGCCAGCACCATCACCACGTCGCCGTGGGCCGTCTCGATGGGCATGGCGGGTGGAGGCGCAGGCGTCGCCGCCTCCGGCAGCGCGCCTTGGGGCGAGTTGGCCCCGGCCCGTGCGTCATCTGGCCTGGGCGAACTGCGTTTTTTTCGGGAGGTCATGGTTTGGAGGCGGTCGGGTGATGGGGGGCTCGGGCCTTCAGCCGAGCTGGGGCTCACGACGAATGCGCATCTCCACATGCGGGATGCCCGCCTCGTCGAACTCGGGGCCACGGCGGTGGAAACCGAGCCGCTGATAGAACCCCACGGCGCTGCATTGCGCGTGCAGCATCACTTCCGCATCGCCGCGCGCCCAGGCCGCCGCGAGCAGGGCCTCGAGCACATCGCGCCCGAGATGGGCGCCGCGCACGGCCCGGACCACCGCCACGCGGCCTATTTGCCCCACCCCTGGCGCATGCGTGAGCAATCGGCCCGTGGCCAGCGCCTGCCCCAGGCGGTTGCGAGCGACCACATGCAGCGCGGTGGCATCGGCGGCGTCCCATTCCAGTGCCTCGGGAATCGACTGCTCCTGGAGAAATACTTCGCTGCGGACCTTCCTGGCATCCGGCCCCAGTGCCTCCCAGCTGCCTTGATGCAGGCTGACGACGGCGTGGCCGGCCTCATAGTCGGCCAGCAGGTCCCGCAAGGCCGTGGGCACCGGTCGCGCGGTCTGCGTCGCGGGGTCGGCGAAGACGTACACCAGCTCGCCCCCCACCAAGCCCTGGTCGCCCCGAAAGACCGCGCCGCTGAACGTGAGCGAGGTGGTGCCGACGCGGTCGCATCGCAAGGCGACGTCGATCTGGTCGTCCGCATGCGCCGAGGCACGGTAGTCGACGGTGGCCTTGCGCAGGTAGATGTCGCCACCAAGCTGCTGCATGGCCGCGTCGTAAGGCAAACCCAGCGTGCGCCAGTAGTCGGCAATGGCCACGTCGAAATACATCAGGTAATTCGCGTTGAAGACGATTTTCTGCATGTCCACTTCGGCCCAGCGCACCCGAAGCTGGTGAAAAAAGCGGTAGTCCTGTCGTTTCATGAGGTCATGTCCGTGAGAAAGCGTGACGCAGCGCCCGCGCCGCGTCCGCATGCGCCACCAGGGCTTCCGGTATGGCCCGGCCCATGTTGATGAAGCCATGCACCACGCCGCGGTAGATCTCGATATCCACGGGGACGCCGGCCATGCGCAGGCGGTCCGCGTAAAGCAGGCCTTCGTCAACCAGGGGGTCGCATTCGGCCAGCCCCATCCAGACCGGTGCCACGCCGTCGAGTTCGCGACGCTGGCCCGAGGCGTCGCAGCCGTCCAGCGGCGCGAAGCGCCAATCGGCCCGGTCGGCGGGGCCGCGCAGGTAGTGGCCGAAAAAATAGTCCAGATGCTCTTTTTCGAGATGAAAACCTTGCGCGAACTGCCGGTGCGACGCGCTGTCCTGGTGGCTGGCACAGCCGGGATAGAAAAGCAGCTGCAGCGCCAGCGGCCAGTGGGCGTCCCGCGCCATGATGGCGCAGACCGCCGCCAGGGTGCCCCCCGCACTGTCACCGCCGACGGCCATCCGCCGCCCATCCAGGCCCAGCGCCTGCGCCTGTGTCCGCAGCCACGCCAGACTGTCCCGTGCGTCATGCACGGCGACGGGGAACTTTGCCTCGGGCGCCAGTCGATAGCCCACCGACACGACGGCGCAGTGGGCCAGGTGGCACAGGTGGCGACACAGAATGTCATGCGTCTCCACACTGCCGACGGTGAACCCACCCCCATGGAAATACAGTAACACCGGCGGGGCGTCGCTGGCGTCAATGCCATGTCCGTCCGGCATGTACAGTCGCGCAGGCAAAGTCTGGCCATCGTGCGTGGCCACCGACAGGTCGGTGACTTGTGGCAGTTTGTGGGGCGGCGGCTCCAGCAGGCTGGCGCCCGCCTCGTAGGCAGCGCGGGCCTGCGCCGGCGTCAGCGCATGCAGCGGCGGCCGCCGGGCACGTGCCATGCGGTCGAGCACACCCCGCATCGCGGGGGTCAGCAAGGCGCGGGCGTTGCGCGTGTGACTCACGGGCGAGGCCAGCCGTCGTTACAGTCGGGAACGTACATTCCGGCAGGACTTCTCAGGAGACATTCGATATGGCTTTCATCAACTATGTGACTCAGATTCAGATTGAGTTTGGTGCGCTGGGACAGCTCGCCGCGGAATGCGGGCGAACCGGGATCCACCGCCCCCTGATTGTGACGGACGCCGGCGTGAAGGCCGCCGGCCTCCTGCAAAAGGCGCTCGACGCCCTGCCCGGCCTGCCGGTGACGGTGTTCGACCAGACGCCTTCGAATCCCACGGAGGCTGCCGTGCGCGCGGCGGCCGCCGTCTACAAGGCCCAGGCCTGCGATGGCCTCATTGCCCTGGGGGGCGGTTCGGCGATCGATTGTGCCAAGGGCGTGGCCATCGCGGCCACCCATGCCGGGCCGCTTGTGACTTATGCCACGATCGAAGGAGGCTCCCCCCGGATCACCGACCGCGTGGCGCCACTGATCGCGGTCCCGACCACGGCCGGAACCGGCAGCGAAGTGGCCCGCGGCGCCATCCTCATCGTGGACGACCACCGAAAACTCGGCTTCCACAGCTGGCATCTCGTCCCCAAGGCCGCGATCTGCGACCCCGAGCTCACGCTGGGCTTGCCACCGCTGCTGACGGCCGCCACCGGCATGGACGCCATCGCCCACTGCATGGAAACCTTCATGGCGCCAGCCTTCAACCCGCCGGCCGACGGCATCGCGCTCGACGGCCTGGCGCGCGGCTGGGCGCACATCGAGCGCGCCACCCGCGACGGCCAGGACCGCGAAGCCCGCCTGAACATGATGAGCGCCTCCATGCAGGGCGCCATGGCCTTCCAGAAAGGCCTGGGCTGCGTGCACAGCCTGAGCCACAGCCTGGGCGGCGTGAACCCGCGCCTGCACCACGGCACGCTCAACGCCCTGTTCCTGCCCGCGGTGATCCGCTTCAACGCCCAGGCCGAGTCGGTGCAGAAAGAGCGCCGCCTGGAGCGCATGGCCCAGGCCATGGGCTTGGCCGGCCCCCGCGACATCCCCGACGCCATCCGCGCCATGAACGCCCGCCTGGGCCTGCCCCCCGGCTTGGCCGCCGTGGGGGTGACCGAGGCCATGTTCGACGCCGTGATCACCGGCGCCCTGGCCGACCACTGTCACAAGACCAACCCGCGCCTGGCGAGCGCGGAGGATTACCGGGAGATGTTGCGGGAGAGCCTGTAAGGGGATGAGAAGGGGCCGATAACTGGCCGCAGCAACGCGAATTCAGTCCTGATTCAATAGCAACAAACGACCTTTTGATGCTGGGTGTCCGCCAAAAAATGTCTCAAATGTGCTTGGGACGGCATGGGGCGCAGCATCATCGATTCGCGCGTGAATGAAATCGGAATTGCTCAAGAGGGACCCATGAAAATTTCGGACATATTTTTCTGTTTGGTGGCGTCTACGATTTTGAGCCTGGCTCCACCCTCTTTTGCAAAGAAAAAATCTACGCAAGAGAGCGTCCCTCAATTTTCAGATTATCGTGTTGGCCAAATTTTTTCCGGCAAAAATCATCCATTAATCATGGATTCTTTTGGAAAGGAATATAAAACAAGGCTGCGCGAGGCCATTGCGCATGAAAAGCCGAGTTTTGCAGGGCATTACATTGTGGCCCGGTGGGGCTGCGGCTCCAGTGGCTGCAACACGGGCGCCATTATCGACGCCATCACTGGCCAGGCTTATCCATTTCCGGTGGCCATCAGTTCAGTCTATCCCCTCAAGGCAGAATTTGAAGATGAAAGAGGCCAGGAGCTTATTTACAAGATAAACAGTCGATTGATGATTTTTGCCGGAAATATCGAAGGCACAGCCCAAGGCGATGGCGACGATAAGGTCGAATTCTATGAGTTCAAAGGCGGGAAATTTGTATTTATAAAATCCCTGCCCTATGGCAGGCAAGACAAAACGCAGTGAATTCAGAAACGGTCTGCCCCTCGCGGAAACGAGCGACGGTGTGTGATTCTCGTGTGATTTTCAAGTGAGGAAAATTTCGGTCCGCGTCACGGCAGTTCCTGGCCTGCTCGGCCGGCATCACAAAACCCCTATACGCCCCACATCCGGCCTCTCCAGCCACGCGGCAAACTCGTCCGCCAGCTGCTGGGCCGCGCCCGCCGCCGCATTCCACGCCTTCACCCGCGCCGCCAAGTCGTTGCCGTAGCGGGTGAAGTCGGTGCGGTCGGGCAGTTTGCCGTTGGGCAGGCGTTGCACCCAGGCGGGATCGGGCGCGAGGACGACGGTCGTGTCCAGAAACGGGCTGGCGCCGTGACGCCATTTCAGGGCCTTGTCCAGCCAGCCGGGCACCACGGCTTTCTGGAAATGCGGGTACAGCACCAGACCGGCGCCACCGCCCTGCCCGGCCGACGCGCGCCAGTCCAGGTGCAGGTGGTAGTCGGTGATGCCGCCGTCCCAGTAGGCGCCGGGCGGCGCGCCGGGAATGTCGTGCACGGCCTGAAGGACAAAGGGAATGGAGCAGCTGGCCTGCAGCGCGGGCATGAAGTTGGCTTCGGTCAGCCCGACCTGCCGGGTGCGGTAGTCGTGCGTGGCGAACGGCAGCACTGCGCCCTGCGATGAAAACACCACCCGCTCCAGCCAGGCGCCCATGGCCTTGCGGCGCACGGCGTTGGTGAGGAAGGCGCCGGCGTAGCCCAGCGGTGTGCGCAGGCCGTGCTCGCGCGCGAGCAGGTGGCGCCCGCGCGAGGTGACGACGTGCAGCCGATAGCGCGGGTGCTGCAGCACCTCCTGGACCCGCCCGCCGTAGAAGGCCCGCAGGCTTTCGCCGAAGCGCTCGCTGACGAAGGCCGCCGTCGGCCGCTTCTGCCCGGGCGGCAGCTCGTAGTGCTGGTGGATGTAGTCGTGCTCCAGCCGCTCGAAGGCGGCCACGGGGTCGCCCAGACAGGCGGTGGCCATGCGCCAGGCGCCGATGGAGCCGCCGACCAGGTGCACCGGCTGGCTGCTCTGCGGCAGCCAGTGGCCGAAGAGAAAGCGGTCCAGCGGCCCCAGGATCAGGCCCTTGGGGCCGCCGGCGGCCCCAGGAATCACGCCGATGTCCTGCGGGCGCAGGCCATGTTGTTCGATGTGGCGCCGGGCAACAGGGCCGGCATGGATGCGCAGGGCGTTCATGGGCCGATTATGAACAAAAACACCTCATACCCAGCGTCAAAAGGTCATGATGCGCTATGAAAACAGGATCATTTCACACCCCGGGTGGCCCCCGGCTACCGCCCCGGCTGGCGCAGTTTGGCGAATGCCGAGGCCATGGCGGTGTGGCCGACCGGGGCTGGCGCCGGGCGGCCGTGGTTCCGCTGGCCGCGCCCCGCCCCGTCAAAGCGGTTCTCGCGCGGCACCCGTGCGTCGCCCTGGCGGGCCGGGGCCTCGCCCAGCTTCATCGTCAGGCTGATGCGCTTGCGCTCCACGTCCACCTCCAGCACCTGCACCTTGACGATGGCGCCGGTCTTGACCACTTCGCGCGCGTCGGAGACGAACTTGTGGCTCAGCTGGCTCACATGCACCAGGCCGTCCTGGTGCACGCCCAGGTCCACAAAGGCGCCGAAAGCCGCGACGTTGCTCACCGTGCCTTCGAGCACCATGCCGGGTTTCAGGTCGCGGAGGTCTTCCACGCCCTCGTTGAAGCGGGCCACGGCAAAGTCCGGGCGCGGGTCGCGGCCGGGCTTTTCCAGCTCGGCCAGGATGTCTTTCACGGTGATGACACCGAATTTTTCGCTGGCGAACCGCTCTGGGCGCAGGGGTTTCAGCAGCTCGGCGCGGCCCATGAGTTCCGCGACCGGCTTGCCGGTGGCGACGAGGATCTGCTCCACCACCGGGTAGGTTTCGGGGTGCACGCCCGTCATGTCCAGCGGGTTGTCGCCGCCGCGGATGCGCAGGAAGCCCGCGCTTTGCTCGAAGGTCTTGGCGCCCAGGCCGGCCACGTCCAGCAATTGCTTGCGGTGGCGAAACGCGCCGTGCGCCTCGCGCCAGCGCACCACCGCCTTGGCCACGCCGGCCGAGAGCCCGGACACCCGCGCCAGCAGCGGCGCGCTGGCGGTGTTCAGGTCCACGCCGACGCCGTTCACGCAGTCTTCCACCACGGCGTCCAGCGCACGGGCCAGTTCACCCTGGTTCACGTCGTGCTGGTACTGGCCCACGCCGATGGATTTGGGGTCGATCTTCACCAGCTCGGCCAGCGGGTCCTGCAGGCGCCGGGCGATGCTGGCCGCGCCACGCAGGCTCACGTCCACATCGGGCAGCTCCTGGCTGGCGTATTCGCTGGCCGAATAGACCGAGGCGCCGGCCTCGCTGACAACTATCTTTTGAATAGCGGAAGGTGACCATTCTGCGCTGGGAACAGCCGTTTTTTGCATCAATTTGAGCAGATCGGCGGCCAGCCGGTCGGTTTCGCGGCTCGCGGTGCCGTTGCCGATGGCGATCAGCGCCACGCGATGTTTTTCAGACAGCCTGGCCAGGGTGTGCAGCGCGCCGTCCCAGTCCTTGCGCGGCTCGTGCGGGTAGACGGTGGCGGTATCCACCAGCTTGCCGGTGGCGTCCACCACGGCCACTTTCACGCCGGTGCGGATGCCGGGGTCCAGCCCCATCACCGCGCGGGGGCCGGCGGGCGCGGCCAGCAGCAGGTCGCGCAGGTTGTCGGCAAAGACCTTGATGGCCACCTTCTCGGCGTCTTCGCGCAGGCGGGCGAACAGGTCGCGCTCGGTGGACAGACTGAGCTTCACGCGCCATGTCCAGGCCACACTTTTGCGGATCAGGTCGTCGGCGGGCCGGCCCTGGTGATGCCACCCGAGGTGCAGCGCGATGTGGCCTTCGGCCAGCGAGGGCACGGGTGCGCCCGGGCGGGCGGCGGGCTCGGTGCTGGCCGGCGGCTCGGGCAGCACGAGCCTGACGTCCAGAATTTCCTGCGCCCGGCCGCGGAACACCGCCAGCGCGCGGTGCGAGGGCACGCGGCCGATGGGTTCGTCGTAGTCGAAATAGTCGCGGAACTTGGCCACGTCGGGGTGGTTTTCGTCCTTGCCGGCGGCCAGCGTGCTGCGCAGCAGCCCCTCGGCCCACAGCCATTCGCGCAGCTGCTGCACCAGCACGGCGTCTTCGGCCCAGCGCTCGGACAGGATGTCGCGCACGCCGTCCAGCACGGCGGGCACGGTGGAAAAGTCGGCGCCTTCCACGCTGCCCGCCGGGCGGGTGAAAGCGGCGGCCGCCTCGGCCGGGTTCAGCGTCGGGTCGGCCCACAGGCGGTCGGCCAGCGGCTCGATGCCCGCCTCGCGGGCGATCATGCCTTTGGTGCGGCGCTTGGGCTTGTAGGGCAGGTACAGGTCTTCCAGCTCCTGCTTGGTGGGCGCGGCTTCGAGGGCGGCGCGCAGTTCGGGCGTGAGCTTGCCCTGCTCCTCGATGCTCTTCAGGATGGCGGCGCGGCGGTCTTCCAGCTCGCGCAGGTAGCCCAGGCGGTAGGCCAGTTCACGCAGTTGCACATCGTCCAGGCCGCCGGTGGCTTCCTTGCGGTAGCGGGCGATGAAGGGCACGGTGGCG
>JAEWVY010000144.1 GCA_023396625.1 Pseudomonadota bacterium
ATCGTCATCCATCCCAGGTCAATCGACCCTGGGGCGCAGTTCGCCCAGTTCGATCAGGTGCTCGCGCACGGCAGCCTCCAAGGCCACGTGCATCAGGTGTGCATCGATGCCGAGCGTGGATGCCATCTGCCCGGAGACACGCGCCGGCCAGTTGAGCCACGCGTCGCGCTCGATGCGGGCCAGCTTGAACACGTGCGCCACGGCCTGCGCCCGATCCACCAGTTCCTTCTTGCGGTGCGCCAGCTCCACCTTATTGAGTTGGGCTTTAAGCACTTCGTTAACGGTGCGTGCCTGTAGTAGCGATGTGCCGCCCGTCGACAACGGTGGGGTGCCGGGTTCGGGCACCTCACGCTCGGGCAGTACGCGGGCCTTCGCGGGGCTGACCTTCTCCGGCGCTGCCGCCTTACGGGGTTGCAATGTGTTTTGTGCCCACTGCGCGTCGGCGGTATCCGGATCAATCGTGCCGTCTGGCAGCGGTGTGATCCGCCCGGTGTCGATGGCCTTCTTCACGGCCACGTGCGACACGCCACGGTGGCGCGCGTAGGCGCGAATGGAAAGTCCCATCGTCACCTTCAATCATTTGTTCGTCATGTCCGCAGATTGAGCTTGGCTTCCACCGGGAACAGCGCGTTCATCACGTCACGCCAACCATCTCCCGAAAGGAACACGCCATGAGCCAGATCGACACCCTCCTGACCCTGATCGCGCAGAAGCATCTGCGCATCGAAACCCTCGAAACCCGCCACTCAGACCGCCTGGACTTCCACGACACGGCGGTGTGGTGCCTCAAGGAGGCGCTGGAAGCGGCCTTCCAGGCGGGTGTCGAACTCGGCGCATCAAGCCAGAAGGCCTCGGAAGCAGACATCGCCAAGGACTGACCCAAGGACAGGCAAGCCAAGCAGAAAGCGCTTGGCTTTACTCCCGAACAGCGCGTTCATCACATCGTCATCCACCACCCCCGAAGGAGCAGCCCATGACCACCACCAACCTGACCCCGGCCCAGCACGCCATCCTAGCCAAGGCCGTCAAAACAAGCGACGGCAAGATCGAATGGTTCCCCGAAAACATCAAAGGCGGCGCACGCAAGAAGGTGCTCGACGGCCTATTCAACCGCGCCCTGATCACGCCCGCTGGCGAGGGCTGGTGCGTCGCAGCCGAGGGCTACGACGCCTTGGGCATGAAACGCCCCCACGTCAACGCCGAGCACATCTCCAAGTTCGAGGCCAAACTCGACGCGATCATTGCCAACGCCGAAGCGGCGCAGGACTACACCGCAGACGCTGATGCGGAACTCGAATCCGCCGTCGCCCAAGCCGAGGCATCTTTCAAAATGCCCGTCAAAGCGCCTCGCACTCGAGACAACAGCAAGCAAGCCGAAGTGATCCGGATGCTGCAACGGCCCGAAGGCGCAACCATCGGCCAGATCTGCGCCGCCACCGACTGGCAGGCGCATACGGTGCGCGGCACCTTCGCCGGAGCCTTCAAGAAAAAGCTGGGCCTGACCATCGTGTCGGACAAGCCGCAAGGCGGCGAACGTGTGTACCGTATCGCCTGATCAGAATGATCGAGAAAGAGGCCTAGCGGCGCTTGGCTTCTCAATCGAACAGCGCGTTACTACGGGTGTCGCAACGATCAACCCGAAGGAGCCAGAGATGAACACCACCACGCAGATCCCCGCCACCCAGAACGATGCCTGGGGGTTTTGGGGCACGATGAACGAGCACGCCAGCGCGGCATGGCCCCTGGCGATGGCTGCCATCTCGGACGCCACCGGCCAGCCCCTCGAATCGGTGAGGGTCTTCCTCGACAGCCGCCACGGACGCCACTTTGCCGACGACGTCCAGAACGGGCTTTACGAAGGCAAGGCCCTGGCGAACGCGATCAACGCCGCCACCCAACGCTGGATGGGCTGGACGATTGGCCGCCAGACCAGCAAGCAGTACGGCATCCCGCGCGGCCTGCCTTACCTGACGGGCTTTGTGATTCACTGCGAGATCGTCGAGGAATCACTGGCCGCCTGATCGAGCACCGTGCCATCCGCCTCGCGGGTGGCCTGCTTGCCGGTGAACTCCTCCCACCGGCGCACGATCACGTCGACGTACTTAGGGTCGAGTTCGATCAGCCGCGCAACGCGGCCTGACTTCTCTGCGGCGATCAAGGTCGTGCCCGAGCCACCAAACGGGTCAAGTACCACGTTGCCAGGGCGGCTCGAATTGCGGATCGCGCGCTCGACCAACTCCACCGGCTTCATCGTCGGGTGCAGGTCGTTCTTCTGCGGCTTCTTGATGTTCCAGACGTCGCCCTGGTCGCGGTCGCCACACCAGTGGCGTGTCGCCCCCTCGGGCCAGCCGTAGAGGATTGGCTCGTACTGGCGCTGGTAATCGGCGCGACCCAGCGTGAAGGTGTTCTTGGCCCAGATGATGAAGGTCGACCATTTGCCACCGGCTGCGCGGAACGCAGCCTGCAGCACATCCAGTTCGCTGGACGACATCGCCACGTAGATGGCACCCCGGCAGTTCGCCACCGTCGGCGTCAGCGCCGCCAGCAGGAAATCGGAGAACCCGTCGCCCAGGTTGTCGTTCAGGATCGCGCGATCCTTGCCGCGCATCTTGTCCTTGGCGCTGTTGGCGTAGTTCACGTTGTACGGCGGGTCGGTGAAGACCATGTCGACCGGCTCGCCTTGCAGCAAGGCCTCGTAGCTTGCCGCCACGGTGGCATCGCCGCATAGCAGCCGGTGTGGGCCCAGCACCCAGACATCGCCCGGGCGCGAGATCGGCGTCTCGCTGACCTCAGGAACCGCATCCTCATCGGTCTGGCCTTCGTTGTCCGGCTCGTCGCCTGCGATCAGTTCGGCCAGCGCGTCGGCGTCGAAGCCGGTGATGTCGAGGTCGAAACCGTCCAGCTGCAAGGCTTCCAGTTCGATCCGCAGCATCGCGTCGTCCCAACCCGCGTTCTCGGCGATGCGGTTGTCCGCGATGACCAGGGCACGGCGCTGGGTCGGCGTCAGGTGATCGAGCACGACCACCGGTACCCGTTCCAGACCCAGCTTCTGGGCGGCGGCGAGACGACCGTGGCCAGCGACGATGATGCCGTCGCTGCCCGCCAGGATCGGATTGGTAAATCCGAACTCCGCGATGCTGGCGGCGATCTGCGCCACCTGCTCCTCGGAATGGGTGCGCGCGTTGCGAGCATAGGGCAGCAACTTGGCGGTCGGCCACTGTTCGATCTTGTCGGCCAACCAGTTCATGCCACCACCTCGGCATCAGGGGTGGCGGCGCGCTCAGCGACGACTTGCTCGAAGGACTGACCGGTAGCGATCAAGGTGACCGGTATGCCGGGGTGGTTCTGCTGGAACCGCTTGATGGCCACGTCCACGTACTGCGGGGCGATTTCCACGCTGCAGCAGATCCGACCGGTGCGCTCGGCGGCCAGCATCGTCGTGCCGCTGCCGCCGAAGGGCTCAAACACGATGTCGCCCGCGTCCGTGTAAGCCTCGATCACGAATTCCGGCAGCGCCACCGGGAACACAGCTGGGTGATCGATGTCCTGACCGATCTTGCCCTTATGGCGCATCACGCGGATCACAGAGTCGGGGATGCGGGTGTCTTGCGTCGGCAGCCCCTTGTGCGTCCAGCCGCCCACCTCGCCATCCTTGCCGCGCATCGCGGTAGACGACCCGTCAGCGCGCAGGTGCGACTCCTGCCCGGCGTGCTTGCACGGCACGATCTTGTGGGGCTTGCGGCTCTCCCGGTTGAAGTGCAAGACGAACTCAAAGCTCGGCGCGAAGCGGCCTGCCCAGTCGCCCGGCATCCCCGGCCCCTGATCCCAGACGTACCACGCAAAGCGCCGCCAACCCTGCTGGCGCATCCAAGATAGCCAACCGTCCCAATACGGGATCACCTCGTTGTCGCGGTGGATCAGACCCAGGTTGACCAGCACCTGACCGTCGCCTGCCATCGGCAGGTGCGCGAACACGCCACGCATCAGGCCATCCCAATCGGAGATGCCACCCGAGGTGTAGTCGCGCTGGTTGCCGTAGGGCGGTGAGGTAAAACACAGGCGAGAGAGTTCGCCCTGCATCAGCGCAGCGACCACGTTCCGGTCGGTGGCGTCACCACAGATCAGGCGGTGCGGGCCAATCGCCCAGACATCGCCGGGCCGGGACACCGCCACGACGGGCGCGTCTGGCACGTCGTCAGCCGCGTCAGGCTCGTCGGCTTCGGACTCTGATTCATCATCTGCGACGGCCACCGCACTGGTGAGCAGTGCCTCGATCTCGGCTTCCTCGAAGCCGGTCAGAGCGAGGTCGTATCCTGCGTCGGACAACTCGGCCAGCTCCAAGGCCAGCATCTCGTCGTCCCAGCCTGCATCGAGCGCCAGCCGGTTGTCGGCAATCACCAGTGCCCGCTTTTGCGCGACGGTCAGGTGGGCCAGTTCGATCACCGGCACCTGATCCAGGCCAAGCTTGCGTGCAGCGGCCAAACGCCCGTGCCCGGCGATGATGCCGTTGTCGCCATCGACCAGGATCGGGTTCGTCCAGCCGTACTCGACGATGCTGGCCGCGATCTTGGCGATCTGACCCTCGGCGTGCGTGCGCGGATTGCGGGCGTAGGGAATCAGCGCCTCGACCTTGCGGTACTCGACGTTGAGCGTGTTCAAAGTGGATTTCCCAAAAGCAAAACCCGCCGAGCGTTGCCGCTGGGCGGGTTGGTTGAATCATGTTCGCAGGGGTGGTAACTGCTGCGCATTGGCGGGTGGTAACCGAGGCCGGTAACCTGGCCGGGTGGTAACCTTGCCCACGCCCTGACGCTAAAAAAGCGTCGCGCTCGCGCCCCCCGCATGGGACTTTCGGCAGGAAGGACCCATTTTGCCTCGGGCCACTCGCCAAACCGTCACCTCTGTCCAGAAGATAGCTGAAATACTACCCTCGACTGGGGTGATTTGTTGCAGCCCCGGCGAGCGTCAAAAGGGACAAACGCAGGAAACGAAGGACAGACGCGGCAAGCATTACCCTGCTTGGCTTACGATTTTGGAAGGCAGTCGCTCCAGCTATTCGGCATCCGCGCTGAACACTGCAGGTAGATCACGCGCGCCGTGCAGGAT
>JAEWVY010000165.1 GCA_023396625.1 Pseudomonadota bacterium
CTGTAGCGCAGGTCGCCGCCATCGGGTTCGACGGTTTCGACGGCCACGGCATCCAGGTTCGCGGGGAATGCCGCACGCAGGGCGGCGAAGAGATTCTGATTGTTCATGGTGGACACAGTGAAAAAGCCCTTGTTCAGGCCGGGCAAGTCAGATTCAGAACGCGGGCTTGCGCCGGGCGAGGAACGCGGCGATGCCCTCGCGGTGCTCGGCGCTGTCGGCATAGGCGTAGGCCTCCCCGGCGAGGGCGTCCATCGCGCAAGACGTCGCTCCCACGTCGGAATCGAGCCCGCCGAGACGGCGCAGCGTCTGCTTGGTCATGCGTGCCGCCTGCGGCGCCAGCGTGGCCATGCGCCGGGCCCGCGCCTGGGCCTCGCCGGCAAGCGCCGCGTCCGGCAGCACCTGGTTGAGAAAACCGCGCAGGCGCATCTCCTGCGCGTCGAGCACCGCGGCTTCCAGCAGCATCTCGCGCGCGGTCAGCTCACCCGCGGCAAGCGCAACGAGCCGGGCCTCGCGGGGCGCCATCGGGAACCCCAGGCGGGCAATCGGGGCACCAAAGCGCGCGGACTCGCCCGCCAGGCGGATGTCGCAGCAGCTGGCAATTTCCACGCCCGCGCCCATGCAGGCGCCATCGATCTGGGCCAGCAGCGGCAAGTCGCAGCGGAGCATGGCAGACAGCCCGCCCCAGACGTCGTTTTCGTGAAACTCGCGCAGTCCGGTCTCGCTGAATCGGAAGCCGGGGTATTCCGTGATGTCGCCGCCGGCGCAGAACTGCCCGTCGGCGCCGCGAACGAGCACGCAGCGCAGGTCATCGCGCCCCTGCAGGCCTTCGAACACCTCGCGCAAGCGCCGCCACATGGCACGCGACATGGCGTTGAGCTTGCCCGGGTGGCACAGCACAACGCTGGCCACCGGGCCCGAGACCTCGAGCTCAATCGATCCGGACATCGCCCGCCGCTTTCACCACCTTGGCCCACTTCTGCATTTCCAGCCTGATGAATCCCCCAAAGGCGGGGCCCGCGAGGTCCGCGAACTCGGCGCCCTGGCCGGCCCAGACCTGGCGGTTCTCCGGCGTCAGGCAGGCTTGGCGGATCAGTTCGGTCGCCCGGGCTTGCGCTTCCTGCGGCGTGCCCTTCGGCGCCCAGAGGCCATACCAGGTGGTCACGTCGTAGTCCGGCAGCCCCATCTCCAGCGCCGAGGGCACGTCCGGAATGGCCGGATTGCGCCGGCGGCCCGACACGAGCAGGGCCTTCACGCGCCCGCCCTTGATGTGCGCGGCCGACGAGCCCAGGCCATCGAACATCATGTCGACGTCGCCCGCGATCAAGCCCTGGAGCGCCGGGCCGGCGCCGCGATAGGGAATATGGGTGATATAGGTGCCGGTCTGCTGCTTGAACAACTCACCCGCCAGGTGATGCGATGTGCCGCTGCCCGCCGACCCGTAGTTGAACTGGCCGGGCTTTTTCCTGACAAGATCGAGAAAGGCCCGGAAATCCCCCGCGGGCATCTTGCGCGGATTGACCACCACGACCTGCGGCACCCGTGCCACCATGATCAGCGGCACGAAGTCTTTTTCCAGGTCGTACTGCAAGCGGGGATAGACCGAGGGCGCAATGGTGTGGTGCACCGCGCCCATGAACAGGGTGTAGCCGTCCGCCGTTGCGCGCGCGGCCGCGGCGGCGCCCACCGTGCCGCCCCCGCCGCCCCGGTTGTCGATGACCAGCGTCTGGCCGGTCAGCCTGGCGAAATGCACCCCCATCGGGCGGGCAAAGGCATCGGTGCCGCCACCGGCGGGAAACGGCACGACCAGGGTCACCGGCCGCTGGGGCCAGGCAGGCTGTGCCCGCGCCCCCAGACCCAGGCCCGCCACGCCGGCGGCGATGCCGCGCAGCACTTCACGGCGTTGGAGTAAGAAATGCATGACGGTCTCCTTTTCTGATGCGACGATGAAAACCCTCGACCGGACCCCCGTGCAGGCCCTGGCCAGCCCCGAACACAGCGATGTGGCCCAGTTTCGTCTATTGATTATTCCTAAATCAATAGCATGAGAATACCTAACGACGCTGGGAATAGGCCTATTTCACTCAAAATCGTCACTTCAGGCCCCCGCAGGCGCCGGTGGCTGGCGGCGAGCCCAGCGCCACAGTCCGATCCCGGCGAGGATCATCGGGACGCACAGCCACTGGCCCATGCTCATGCCCAGGGAAAGCAGGCCGAGAAAGCTGTCGGGCTCGCGAAAGAACTCCGCCGCAAAGCGCAGGCTGCCATAGCCCACGAGAAAGGCGGCGCTCACCTCGCCCAGGCGACGCGGCCGACGTGCGTACAGCCACAGCAACACGAACAGCAGCAGGCCTTCGAGCAGGAACTGGTAGATTTGCGACGGATGCCGCGCCGAGCTGCCCGCCCCCCGGAACACCATGGCCCAGGGCAGCGACGGGTCGGCCACGCGGCCCCAGAGCTCCCCGTTGATGAAATTGCCTATCCGGCCGGCCGCCAGCCCAGTGGGCACGCACGGCGCCACGAAATCCATCACCTGCAGGAACGGCCGCTGCCGCGAGCGCGCAAACCAGGCCATGGCCACGAGCACGCCGATCAGGCCGCCATGGAAACTCATGCCGCCCTGCCACACCGCGAACACCTCCAGCGGATGGGTGGCGTAATACCCCGGTTTGTAGAACAGGCAATACCCGAGTCGCCCCCCCACCACCACCCCCATCACGCCGAGGAACAGAATGTCCTCCACATCGGCGCGCCGCCAGGCGCCCGTGCCGGCGATGGAGGCGAAAGGTTCGTGCCGCAGGCGGCGGCGCCCCAACGCCATGAAGAGGCCAAAGGCCACGAGATAGGTCAACCCGTACCAGTGAATGGCCAGGGGACCGATCTG
>JAEWVY010000170.1 GCA_023396625.1 Pseudomonadota bacterium
GGATCAGCCAGCCTTCGCCGTCGGGGGTCAGATGAGCGGGCAACCCCGCCAGGAACCCACGGAGCATGCGGCTCTCGGGATCGTAAACCGCATGTTCCACCGGCGTGTGCGCCCGTGCCGGCACCCAGGGTGGGTTGCATACGATCAACGGGGCACGGCCGTAGCTTGCCTGCGGCGGGAAAAGATTCGCGTGGACGATTTCGACCTGGCTGTCCAGACCCAGCCGGTTCATGTTGTCACGGGCGCACGCCAATGCCCGCGGATCCTGATCGGTGGCGATGACCCGCCGCACGCCGCGGCGCGCGAGCACCGCGGCCAGGACCCCCGAACCTGTCCCGATATCGAACGCCAGCGTCTTCGCGGGCAGCGGAGCCCGTGCGACCAGTTGCACATACTCGCCCCGCACCGGCGAAAACACGCCATAGTGCGGATGGATGCGCAGTTCGCCCGGCGCGTCGTCCTCGAGCACCACCCCCTTCTTGCGCCATTCGTGCGCCCCCACGAGGCCCTGCAACTCCCGAAGCGACACCACGCTGGCCTCCCCCGTGGGCTCCCCCCAGGCTTCGGAGCACGCGGCGCGCACATCGATCGCGCGGCGTAGCGGCACCGCGTAGTCCGCGTCCACTGGGACCAGCAGCAGACCCAGCACCCGGGCGCGCGTTGCCTGGGCCTGCCGATGCTTGTGGAACACCGCGGCCAGCGCTTCCGTGGCCGCGCCTGGAGCGCTGGATACGGCCTTCCGCGTGGTCTGACGTCCCACCCTCCGATCGATTCGTCGGGCGAGGGCCTGCAGCAGCTGGCGTGCATTGTGGAAATCGCCGCGCCACAGCAAGGCCGTGCCTTCGCTGACCATTCTGTAGGCCGCATCCGCACGCAAAGTATCGTCGGCGATCACGACGCGCTGCGGACAGGCAGCACCACTCTCGGAGCGCCAGCGCGCGCTGCATGCCTCGCCGTTTTCAGTCCAGGTGATCCATGAAGAGGGTTTCATGCGTGAATTGTCGAGGCAACCGCGGGGACAGGCCTTCTGATCCTGGCCTGCAGCCACGCATCGACGCGCCCCGGATCGTTGATCTGCCGGAGCTCACCAAAGGCATCTCGTGCCTGGGGAAAATGGTTTTGCAGGCTGCTCAGCCATTGCTTGAGCCGTCCCGCACGATGGCGCGGCTCCACCCGTGACGCCACCTGGCGCCAGAAATCACCCAGCAAGGGCAGCAACTCACCCCACGTGACCGCATCACGGCCCGGCGGCAGGCCATGTGCCGTCCGGTCAGCCGCAGCGATGGCCCACCCCAGCCCCGGGTTGCGTACCATGCCGCGGCCCAGCATCAGGGCGTGGCAACCTGTCACCTCACGGCAACGCACCGCATCCGGAACCGTCCAGATTTCTCCATTGGCGATCACCTCCACAGTCACGGCCTCCCGAATGTCACGCACGCGCTCCCAATAGGCGGGCGGCCGGTAGCCGTGCGCTTTCGTCCGCGCGTGCACCACGATTTCGTCCACGCCGCCATCGGCAATGGCGCGCGCGCAATCGAGCGCCAGGGCATCGTCACGGTTGCCCAGTCGCATCTTGGCGGACACCGGCAACGCCACCGGGACGGCGCGTCGCACCGCCACGACGATCCGATGCAGAAGCTCGGGATCGTCCAGGAGAACGGCGCCACCGCCGTGCTGGTTCACGGTACGCGCCGGACAACCGAAGTTGAGATCGATGCCCGCCGGCCTGAGCGTGGCGAGCAGCGCCGCATTGTCTGCGAGACAAGCGGGATCCGACCCGAGCAGTTGCGGACGCACTGGCACGCCCGCTGGCGTACGGCTGCCGTGCAGCAGTTCGGGCACGATGCGTGTGAACACGCGGGCGGGGAGCAGCTGGTTGGTCACACGGACGAATTCGGAAACGCATCGGTCGACCCCGCCCACGCGCGTGAGAATGTCACGCAAGGTACAGTCCAGCAAGCCCTCCATGGGGGCCAGCAACACAGTCGTGCGAGTGGACACGGCAGATGGATCCGGCAGGACGCCCCGCTTTCAGGCCAGCTTGCGCTTGAGGCGGATTTCCTCCACCTTCACGCTGCCCATCGGTCGGGTGCGGGCGGTGTTCAATTCACGCTTGAAGCCCGCCAGTTCGAAAAACCGGAGGGCGCGTTCGTTGCGCAGCATCACCCAGACCGTGACATCCGTGCACCCTTCCTCGACGAGGCCATCGCGCGCCGCATCCCACAGGGCCAGACCCGCCCCCTGATCCCAATCCCCAGGCTGCACGTAAAGCGCCCAGATTTCCCCCGCTGTGGCCTTGGTCCTGGGATCACGCGAGCGGTCATAACCGACAAAGCCGACGGGTCGATCACCATCCACAGCCAACTGCACTTGCGGCTCACCGAATTCGATGGCCTCGCGCCACAGCGCCAGGCTCTTGTCCACGGACAGGCGGCCGAGATCCGCTTCCGGCAGGAGACCTTCGCAGGCGGCCTGGGTGGATGAAACATGAAGTGCGGCGATGACTTTTGCATCGCGCGCCGTGGCGGGTCGTACCGTGTAAATGGACATGACGATTCTGAAACCTGAAATGACAGGCGGCCAGGCCGCCCCTTAGCGGGAAGAAAGCGTCGATTGTCGCCGCTGGCGGAGCCGGTTCAGCCGCGCGAGCTACCCACGGAACAATCCACGGGAGCCGTCAGCGGTCCCTGCCTGACGCACAATGGCGGCGTCACCACGACAATTTCATCGCCGGGTGACGAGCACAAAAGGGGATTGCATGCGCATTGGCATTCTCACAGGCGGGGGTGACTGCCCCGGGCTCAATGCCGTGATCCGCGCGGTGACCAAGTCGCTGCTGCGACAGTGTCACGCCGAAGTCATCGGTATCGAGGACGGTTTTGCCGGTCTGATGGAGGGGCGCTCACGTGCCCTCGACTGGCATGCCGTCAGTGGCATCCTCTTCAGTGGCGGCACGGTGCTGGGCACCAGCAACCGTGCGAACCCGCTCGCCAGCCAGCATGAAACCGCCCTCGTCCTGGACCAGGCGCGCGCCTGGAATCTCGACGCCCTGGTCGCCATTGGCGGGGACGGCACGATGGCCATCGCCGACGGCCTGTCCCGGCACGGACTGCCTTGCGTGGGCGTGCCCAAAACCATCGACAACGACATCGCGGGTTGCGAACGCAGTTTCGGCTTCGATACCGCGGTCACGACCGTCACGCAGGCGCTTGAGCGCGTGCAGACCACCGGCCAGAGCCATGGCCGCGTGATGATCGTCGAGACCATGGGACGCTATGCGGGCTGGATCGCGCTGGAAGCCGGCATCGCCGGGGCAGCGGACGTGATCCTTCTTCCCGAGATCGACTACGACCCCGACACCGTGCTCGCCATCTGCCGCGACCGCGAAAAGCGCCAGCGCTACACCATCATCTGTATTGGCGAAGGAGCCAAACCCAAAGGGGGGGAATTGACCATCGAGCGCCGCGTGGACGCCTCAGGTGGAGCCGACCCGATCCGGCTCGGCGGCGTGGCACATCGCCTGCGGGAGTGGCTGGAGCCGCGTCTGCGCAGCGAAGTGCGTGCCACCGTGCTCGGCCACGTGCAACGCGGGGGATCGCCAACGCCGTCCGACCGGGTCCTGGCGACCGAGTTCGGGAACCAGGCTGCGCAACTGATCCAGCGCGGCGAACTCAATCACATGGTCACCCTGGCATGCGGCCGCATGAGTACGCTGCCACTTCGGGAAGTGGCCGGCAAGAGCCGACGCGTCGACGCCACCCACCCTTTGCTGGTGGCCGCGCGGCAGATTGGCATCTGCCTGGGCGACGATGCGTGAACCCCCGTGCGTCGAACATTCGCAGAGCACCCGTTTCAGCGCCTGACCCAGCTCCCTGCCGATTCGCCCCCCGACTGGAATGGGCCCAGCGGGTTCACCTGTCGCTCGACAGCGTCAATCCGGGGATCACCGCCCACATTCTTGAACAGCACGACGCCGTCGCGCACCACGACCAACCCCTCGAAACGCCAGCCTTTCAACTCGGTGGTGCGATCGATATTGAAAAAATCCAGCCAGAAGCTGCCCAGGCGGTGCTTGCTCTGCTCTCCGAAATGAAACACATAGGCACTGCACTGAGTCTGCGCGAGGATGCAGTCCCGCACGCCCCGATCCAGGGCGTCGAGCGGTACGCCAGGGTGCGGCGCGAGCCGCGTGATCACCTCAGGGTAGGGAATGACCGTGACATTGGTGCTCGCGTCCGGATCGAAACCCAACGACTTGAGTTCTTCACGGGTCGTGGTGTAGGGCACGGCCTTGTCCAGAGCCTCCTTCGCCGCACCGTAGCTCGCAAAAGGCGATGTCATCACTGAACTGCCACGGGGCAACATGCTGGCACACCCGGACAAGCCCAGACAGGCGCTGCCAAGCACAATCCAGGCAAATAACTTGTTCATGGTGAAAGTATCCCTCCGAACCGGTTGGGGGTTGCTTGATGCAAATCAATGCTCCGAGGTCGTGACGAGATCAGTCCGCCGCCGCACCCAGGCGATCGAGATGGGCTTTCCAGCCCGCCACGCCGTCTTCATCCAGGCGGTCCACCATGCCAATCAAGGTCTTGCGTACCGGCGCCATGCCCACGAAACCCAGCACGTTACGCTCAAGCGACTTGACACTGTGGGCCCGGAAATACCAGCGATACAGCAGCGCGGGCATGCCCATGGTCACCACCACACGCGCGGACCGGCCCGCGAGCCCCTTGGCGCCAAACAGTCCCGGCTCTCCGGCCCCGAAGGCGAACCCTGGCCTCGCCACCTGCTCCAGAAAGCCCTTGAGCAAGGCGGGCATGTCCCCGAGCCAGAGCGGAAAAAAGAAGACCATGTGCTGGGCCCAGCCCATGTCCGCCTGAGCAGAAACCAGCGTGGCAGGCAAGGGGCCGTGCACCCAATCCTTCTGACTTCGCAGCAGAGGAAAGTCGAGTGTGGCGGTATTCACGCGACGAACGACATGACCGGCTGCCTGAGCACCAGCGGCATAGGCGTCCTCCAGCGCATGGCATAGATGGCGGGCCCCGGCATCGGGATGGCCCTGAATGAGAAGTATGCGTCTGGATTTATCCATGCGAGCCTCCATGTGACCGCCAAACCCCGCCCGAACGGCCATCTGGCCCGATCTCCTCTCGTACCCAGGCCACCCGACGCGGCGCAGCCCGGCGTTTGCAGCGATGCAGTGCGCTTCCAATGCGTGCTGGACTATCATGCCATGGACAATCCATCCGTTCCAGAACAAAGGCCAGGGCGTCCCGTCGCGGCACGGCCTGGCCTTCCCACGACACGATTTCCGATGTCCCATCTCCCCCGCCTTCATCGGGCCCTGCGCGAGCTGATCGACTCCCGCCGCGTCGCCGCCCTCGGCACCGTTGACGCCAGCGACCCCGCCCAGCCCTTTGTGTCCATGGTGCCGTATGCCCTGCTGAGAGCGCAGAGGTCGTTCATCATCCACGTGAGCGCACTGGCTGCCCACACGGGCAACCTGCTGGTCCGGCCGCGTGTGTCGCTGATGGTCATGGCCGCGGAGCTTGCGGGGCAGCCGGTTCATGCCCTGCCCCGCGTCACCTTCGATGCGCAGGCACAGGGCCTCGATGTCGGAAGTGCCCTGTGGGAAACCGCGCGCAGCACCTATCTGGACCGGTTCCCCGACGCCGAGCCCATGACGGCCCTCGGTGATTTCCGGTTCGTCCTCCTGGTTCCCTCGGGGGCCCGCCAAGTGGCCGGCTTCGGTGCCGCCCGGACGCTGGATGCGGGCGAACTCGACCACATTCTCGGCTGAAACCCGTGTCCCACGCCGAATTCCCCGCTGGGGGCGTGCCCGGGGTCGCGCTCATCCACGCGGACGAAAGCCTGTTGGTGCTGGACAAGCCCGCAGGGTTGCTGTCCGTGCCCGGCCGTGGGGAAGACCACCAGGACTGCCTGAGTGCGCGAGTCCAGACCGTGTTCCCCGAAGCACAAATTGTCCATCGCCTGGACATGGCGACCTCCGGCCTGATGCTCATGGCACTCGGGACCCAGGCCCAGCGCATGCTCAACATGGCCTTCGCGCGGCGCGAGGTGCGCAAGCGCTACGTCGCGGTGGTGTCCGGCATGTTGCCGCCAGCCGGCGGTGCCGATGGGTGGGGAGAAATCGATCTGCCGCTGATGCCGGACTGGCCCCACCGGCCCCGCAGCAAAGTGGACTTCGCGTCGGGGAAACCCAGTCTGACCCGATGGCGGGTGTTGGCGCACGAGTTTGCGGGTGGCACCCCGTTGACCCGCGTCGAACTGGAGCCCGTCACCGGGCGATCACACCAGCTTCGTGTCCATCTTCAGGCGCTGGGCCATCCCATCGTCGGCGACACGCTGTATGCCCCGCCACAGGCGCTTTTTGCCGCGCCGCGAATGCTGCTGCACGCCTCCGCGCTGAGGCTGAAGCACCCTGTCAGCGACAACCCGTTGAGCTTCGACAGCCCCGTTCCGTTCTGACACCTTGACCGGAACAGGCCTCTCCCCAAAAGTCCTGCGGCAGAATTTCCCCACCCGGGCCAGCCCCGGCGCTACCATGGGCACATGAATCGACACCTGTACATCCTCACGGGCAGTTCGCGCGGCATGGGGCTGGCCATGGCACGGCAACTCACCGTGTCCGGCAACACGCTGGTCTGCATCGCCCGCCATCCCGACGCATCCCTGCCGGTACTGGCCGCGTCGGCCGGCGCGACATTGATGTCCTGGACACTGGATCTCGCCGACGGCGCGGCAGCCGCCGGACAGCTGGGCGATTGGCTCGCTGCCCAGCCGTCGCACGCCTTCTCGACCGCTGCGCTGATCAACAACGCGGGCGTCATTCCCCAGATCCGGCCTCTTGCCGAAACCGAGGCCTCCGACCTGACCAACGCCCTTCGCGTGGGGCTGGAAGCCCCCATGCTGCTCACCTCCGCATTCCTGCGCGCGACGGCCCACTGGCCGGGCAACCGGAAAGTGCTCAATGTGTCTTCGGGCCTGGGTCGCCGAGCGATGGCCTCCCAGACGGTGTACTGCGCGGCCAAGGCCGGGCTGGATCACTTCACACGCTGCCTGGCACTTGAAGAAGCGCTCAAGCCTCGCGGCGCCCGAGTCTGCTCCCTGGCACCCGGCGTCATCGACACCGACATGCAGGCACATCTACGCAGCGCGGACGCCTCGGCCTTTCCAGACCAGGCGAATTTCCTTCACCTGAAGACACAAGGCCTGCTGACCTCCCCCGACGACGCGGCGACACGCGTGCTGAATTGGCTGCGACGCGACGACTTCGGTGCGCAGGCAGTCGCGGACGTGCGCGACGCGTGACCCGACGCCTGGAGCCCCCCGCGACATGTCCCTGCCCGCCACTCTGCAGGCTCTGCGCGACCTGGCACCGGCCCTCCTCACCCTCGTGCATGTCGTCGCCGCCGTGGCGGTCACCTTGCACGCGCTCATGACACGAAGCAACGTGCCCGCCACGGTCGCCTGGATCGGCGTGTCCTGGCTGGCGCCCATCGTCGGGCCGTTGCTGTATTTGACACTGGGTGTCAACCGCATCCAGCGCGCCGGCGTCGGGCTGGGGTTGCACGCCGCCTGGCGGCACGAGCGCGATCCTGGCCACAAGCACGTTGAAGCCAACCGCGCTGTCGGCGTCGATGCCCGGTGCAGCCCGGAACTGACAGGCATCACCCGCCTGACGCGTCGCACCACCGGCCATACCCTGCACGCGGGCAATACCATCACCCCCCTGGTGGATGGCGACCAAGCCTACCCCGCCATGCTGACCGCCATTGACGGCGCCCGGAAATCGATCACGCTGGCCACCTACATATTCGACCAGGACGAGGCTGGATTGGCCTTTGCACAAGCCTTGGTACGCGCCAGCCAGCGAGGCGTCTCGGTCCGCGTGCTGGTGGACGCAGTGGGTGAGCGCTACAGCCACGCCAGCATGGTCGACCACTTGACCCAGGTCGGTGTCAAGGCCGCCGCCTTCCTGCCGCCCCGCTTTCCAGGCCTGCTGACCTACGCCAACCTGCGCAACCACCGCAAGATCATGGTGGTCGATGGCCAGCGGGGGTTCACCGGCGGCATGAACATTCGCGCGGGACATTGGCTGGCTCGGCAGCCCTCGTCGCCCGTGCGCTGCCTTCATTTCGAAGTACAGGGGCCGGTGGTGGCGGACATGCAGCGCACTTTCGCCATCGACTGGGCATTTACCACCGGCGAGACTTTGCGGGGCGACACCTGGTTTCCTGTCATTCCGGAGCAAGGGGGGGTTCTGGCCCGGGGCGTGCCTGACGGGCCCGACGCCGATATCGACCACATGCGCCAGGTGATCCTGGGCGCACTGACCGCCGCACACTCCCGCGTACGCATCGTCACGCCCTACTTCCTGCCGGACGAGGTGGTGCTGACCACCCTACGCATCATGGCGCTGCGGGGGCTGGAAGTGGACATTCTCTTGCCCGCACGCTCCAACCTGCCGCTGATGGACTGGGCCATGCGCCCTCAGTTGGGACCTCTGCTGGAAGCCGGCTGCCGGGTGTACCTCTCGCCACCTCCGTTTGATCACACCAAACTCTTCCTGATGGACGACACCTGGGCACTGATCGGCTCGACCAACTGGGATGCGCGCAGCCTGAGGCTGAACTTCGAGTTCAATCTGGAATGCCATGACGCCGCGCTGGTACGGCAACTGGACAAACTGGTGGAACTGCGCAAGGCGCGCGCCGAGCACCTGACCATAGACACCCTGGCGCGACAGCCCCTGGTCGGGCGCTTGCGCGACCGTCTGGCAGGACTGCTCTCGCCTTACCTCTGAACCGTCTTTTCAGCCACCGGAGAACACCCCCCGGGACGCAGCCCTGCCTCGCAGGCACTGGTTGGTCTGCCACGCATGCCATACTTGACGCGTCGGCGCCACTGGACACGCCGGACATTCTTGGTCTCCACCGTTCCAATGGACCGGGGGTACCGCCAGCAAGCAGGAGTTTTCGAATGAGTCGTGAAGTTGTCGTCGTCAGCGGTGTCCGCACCGCCATCGGAACCTTTGGCGGAAGCCTGAAGGACACCCCACCCACCGAGTTGGCCGCACTGGTGGTTCGCGAATCGCTGGCCCGGGCCGGCGTCGAAGGCCGGGACGTGGGGCACGTGGTCTTCGGCCACGTGGTCAACACCGAGCCCAAGGACATGTACCTTTCGCGCGTGGGCGCGATCCAGGGTGGCTGCGCGGAGGGCACACCCGCCTTCAATGTCAACCGGCTGTGCGGCTCAGGATTGCAGGCCATCGTCTCCGCGTCGCAATCCATCCTGCTGGGCGACACCGACATCGCCATCGGTGGTGGCGCGGAGTGCATGAGCCGTGCCCCCTTTGCTTCACTCAACATGCGCTGGGGCGCCCGCATGGGCGACACCAGAATGGTGGACATGATGGTCGGCGCGCTGCACGACCCCTTCCACACCATCCACATGGGCGTCACGGCCGAGAACATCGCCGCGAAATGGGGCATCAGCCGCGAAGACCAGGACAGGTTGGCCGTGGAAAGCCATAACCGCGCCCAGCGCGCCACCGAAGCCGGCGTGTTCAAGGAGCAGATCGTTCCGGTTACGCTCAAGAGCCGCAAGGGTGAAGTGGCCTGGGC
>JAEWVY010000184.1 GCA_023396625.1 Pseudomonadota bacterium
GGGCCACACCGGCAAACGCCCCGGCAGCCGCCTGGTCGGCCACCCATTGCTGCTTGTCGGCGATCGCCGCTGCCATGAAAGGCTCGAAACCCGCCTCGCGCACGGTCCGCGCGGCCTCGCGCATTTCCTCGGCCCGGCGGCGGCCGTGCAGCGCCACGCGGCTGAAGAAGTAGGCGCCCTGCGCCTGCCAGTCGATGCCGGGGAAGGTCTCCGCCAGCGTGGGCAGCATGTGCGCCTCGACCCCGTAGGCCCGCGCCGCGCTGTAACTCTCGATGACCAGGGCCTCCAGCCCCTTGATCATCACGCTGCGGCACATCTTGATGGCGCTGGCCACGCCAACACGCTCGCTCACCGCCTTGGCATCCATGCCCAACGCCACCAGGGCGGCCGCCAGCGACGGCGCCTTCGCGCCGCCCAGCAGCATCGGCACGCGGAGGCCATGAGGAGGCACAGAGGTCATGACACCGGCCTCCACGTAGTGGCCAGCGGCCGCGTCGATGAGCGCCGCGCACTGTTGCTTGGTGCCCGGCGAGGCGGAATTGAGATCCAGAAACAACGTGCCGGGCCGGATATGGGCCGCGGCCTCGCGCGCCACCTGCCATGTGCTCGACGCCGTCACCGCCGAAATGATCAGGTCACTGGCCGCGCACAGGGCCTGCAGGTCGGGCTGCGCCACCACGCCGACCCGGGCGGCGTGGGCGGTTTCGTCCGCCTGGACCCGGGGATCGGCGAATTTCAGATCCCAGGCGGACACGGCTTCGACGCCGGCTTGCCGGCGCAGGCCGGCACCAAAGATCTTTCCCACCTCGCCATAACCGACCAGGCCGATGCGCGACAGTTTCATGCGTAAGACTCCTGACATTCGTGGGGGGACCGGTCCACCACGGGTTCAACGGGCCGTCAACCGAAGTTCGGCATGCGGGCTCCAGGCGGCCTCGGCAACGCCCTGGGCCGGCTTTTCCCCGGCCCTGCCGTTGCCGGCGCCCGGGGCACCGAGGAACAGACGCTCGAGCGGCAGCTGGCGCGTGGCCAGATAGTCGCGCACGGCGACGCCCCGCCGGGTCGCCAGTTCGCGCATCATGCCTTCGCTGACCGGTATGTTGGCCAGCAGCAACGCCTCCATCTCGGGCACGGGAATGTCCTTGGCCAGGCCGATGACGTTGCGAGGCTTGGGCATGTCGGCGCGTTTGTACACCGATCGCAGCAGCGCCGGGTACTCCTGCGCACTCACGGTCAGCGTCGCCGTGCCCGACTCGGTCTGGCTGCGGCGTTTCTCGGCTTCGACCAGCGCACGCAGACGCTCGCGGCGATAACCCTCGCGTTCGGCCTGCAGGTCGGCAGCGCCCACCACGGTCATGATCAGCGCCGGCCGGTCGATCAGCACCTTGGCCACCTTGTCCAGCCCTTCGCGCGCTTTCGGCGTCAATTCCGCGCTGCCAGGGGCGAAGGCCACCTGGCTGAGTTCACTCCCCCCGCCGCCCAGGGCGTTGGCGAGCAGCGCGAACGGGGCGGTGATCGCCTTGCCAATCAGGTTGACGATCACCTTGAAAATAACCGTGCCGAGGCGAAACTGCGGGTCATTGAGTGAGCCGGAAATCGGCAGATCGATGTCGATGACCCCGTTGCGGTCGGCCAGCAGCGCCACCGCCAGCTTCACCGGCAGGCTGGCCGGCGCGCCCTGCACCGGCTCTCCAAAGCTCAACTGATTCAGGATCAGCTGGTTGCTGGCGGTGAGCTGGCCATCGGGCTGCACCCGGTACGCCACGTCCATGCTGAGCTTGCCGCGCTCGATGCCGTGGCCGGCGTACTTCACCGCGTACGGCGTCAGCGGCGCCAGTTCGAGATCGCGCACTTTGGCCTTGATATCCAGCGCCAGCGGCTTCGCCAGCGGGTTGATCTTGCCCGTCACCTCCAGCGAGGCCGTGCCTTCGGCCCGGCCGCGGAGTTCCAGATCCGCCAGGGCGGGCGCGCCCTCGGTGACCTCGCTCGAGAACGCACTGAGCCGGCCCGTCAGTTCACTCAGGTTGGCCGAGTAATTGGGCCGAATGAAACGGTCGGAGAAATCCACCCGCCCGCCGACCAGGCTCACGGGGCCGATGCGGATCACCGGCGCCCTGGCGCTGGCCGTCGTCCCCGCGCCAGCGGCCGCACCGGCGGCTGGCGTCACATTTTTTTGACCATTTTCAGGCGAACCCAGCGCTAAATGGTCATTGTTTGCTCCTGTTTTTTCTTCCTTGCCGCTCGATTCCGGCGCCGGCGTCGGTGCCACCGTGCCTCCTGCCTCCGGCTTGAGCAGATTCTGCAGATTGATGCGGCCATCGCGGTGGACGATCACACGCGCGTAGAAATCGCTCAGGGCCGTCTCCCGCACGTCCACGGTGGTCGCGGTGCCCGGGGCCATCGACACGTCCACGCCCCGCAGGTTCAGGGTCTTCCAGCTCAGCAGTTCATCGCCCAGGCCCAGATTTCGGGCCCGACCCCGGCCCCGTGCGGCCGCGCTGGAGGCGGCCGAAGCCTGTGCCGCGGGCTCGGGCGACGCCGCGGCCGATTCGCCCCCGGGCGCCGGCCGCGCCCCCGCTTGACCCGCGAGGCTGTGGGCCCGGAATTCCTCGATCACCGTGTCGCCACTGACCCGCACCCGCGGGCCCGCCGGGCTGTCGGCATAGGCCAGCCGCCCCTTGAAATAGGTGTCCGCCCGCAGCAGGTCGA
>JAEWVY010000191.1 GCA_023396625.1 Pseudomonadota bacterium
AGGTGTCCCATTGCCGTTTGGCGCCGAAGACTTGCTGACATCGTTCATGAGCGGTTTCCTGAAGGCTGCTGCGTGCCACCACACGATGCGATTCAGGCATCGTACCCGGGGCATTGTCGCGGGTTCATTCCGTGGGCACCATGATGGGGGTCAAGAATCACCTCCGCTTCACACGGGCAAGCGTTTGATTCATGGCAATGCACGGGGCCGCGGAACGTCCTACCATGGCCCCGTCAAACTGACGGGGGGTGCCTGTGAACATGCTCACGAAATTTGTGCCAAGACGCATCGGGCCGCCGCGTACGACCCCGCCGGTTGATGGGAGGTGCCCGACCCGGCTTCTGCCGCAGCCTCGTGTCACGGAAGCGGCGATCGGTTCGGCGGCATGGCGGCGGCGCCTGCTCTGGCGGGAGTTCGACGCCGCGGCGCGGAGGCTGGCCACGGGCTTGACACCTGGCCTGCAGGCGTCGCTGGCCCGGGTCGGGGGAGTCGTGCCGCCATGAGCCGGGTGTTCGATCCTCTGCGCCTCTCCGCCGTTTCACTGGACGTCATGGCGGTGAACCGTGGCACGCTGGCCGATGTCGAGGCCCGTCAGCGCAGGCGGTTGCAATGGGTGGTGGAAGCGGCATTGCGGGGGTCGCGCCTGTATCGGCAATTGTTTCCCGCGGGCGCCACTTCCGCCACGCCCCTGCGATCACTCCCCCCGGTGACCCGGGCGAGCCTGATGGAGCGCTTCGACGACTGGGTCACCGACCCCACGCTCCGGCGCGAAGGCTTGCTGGAATTCATTGTCGATCCGGCGCGCATCGCCGAGCCCTGGCAGGGCCGCTACATGGTCTGGGAGAGCTCAGGCACCAGCGGACAGCCCGGCATTTTTGTCCAGGATGCGCAAGCCATGGCGGTGTACGACGCACTGGAAGCATTGAGGCGAAGTCCGCCACGGCTGCTGGCACGCTGGATGGACCCGCTCTACCTGGGGGAGCGAATGGCCTTCGTCGGCGCGACAGGCGGGCACTACGCCAGCTTTGTGTCGCTGCAACGGCTGTGCACGCTCAACCCGTGGCTGCGCGGCGCGATGCGCAGTTTCTCCATCCAGCAGTCGACCCCGGCGCTGGTGGAAGCCCTGAATGCCTTCGCCCCCACGGTGATCGCGACCTATCCGACCGTGGCCACGCTGTTGGCGGACGAAGCTGCGCGAGGCACGCTGCGGATCGTGCCCCACGAAATCTGGACCGGTGGCGAAACACTGGGGCCAGCCGCGCGCAGGCACATCGAGATGCAGCTGGGTGGCACGGTCCGCAACAGTTACGGGGCCTCCGAGTTTCTGGCCATGGGGTGGGAATGCGCCCATGGCCGCATGCATCTGAATGCCGACTGGGTCGTCCTCGAACCCGTGGACGAGCGGTACCGGCCGGTGCCGCCGGGGCAGCCAGCCTGCAGCGTGTTGTTGACGAACCTGGCCAACACGGTGCAACCGCTGATCCGCTATGACCTGGGCGACCAGGTGGCGGTCCACGAGGAGCGCTGCCCCTGTGGATCGCCGCTGCCGGTGATCGAAGTCCAGGGGCGCCGCGACGACCCCCTGGTGATGGCCGGACGGGACGGACGGCCTGTGACCCTGCTGCCGCTGGCGCTGACTTCCGTGATCGAGGAAGAGGCCGGTGTCTTCGATTTTCAGCTGCGGCAGCTGGATGACCATACCCTGGTGCTGCGCTTGGCCATTGCGGAAGGCGAGGCCGCGTCAGCCCTGGCCCGTTGCAGGGAGGCGTTGAAGGCGTTTGCCGATACGCATGGCCTCAAGCCTCTTCGTTTGTTGGAGGAACTGAGCCCGGCCACGCCACGCAGGCGCAGCGGCAAAGCTTGTCGGGTGGTTGCCCGGGGCGCCTGAGCCCGCAGGTCTGCCAGGCGCGGTTCCGGATGACGGGGGCGCCGTGACGCGTCGACCCGGAGACGGCCCTAGATGACGCCGTCGAACATCATCACGTCGACCTCGCCGCCCGCGGGCACGTCGCCTTGGTCATGGTGCAGCACGATCAGGGCGTTGGCTTCGACCATGGAGCGCAGCACCCCCGAGCCCTGGTGGCCGGTGGTGCACACCTGCGGTCGCCCATCGGGCGCTTGGCTCACGATACCGCGCTGGTATTCGGTGCGGCCGGGTTTCTTGCGCAGCGCCTGCATGCTGCGGGCGCGCAGCAGCGGGGGGCCGCTTTCGCGGCAGCCCATCATCCGGCGCAGCGCCGGACGCACGAAGACGAGGAAGGTCACCATGGCCGCAACCGGGTTGCCCGGCAGGCCGAAAAGGACGGCGGGCGGGGTCGAGGTAATATTATTTTGATAGCGTACTATGTCCGCCCCATCATGGGAAAGCCGAGTTTTTTCTTGAAAAATCCGTCCCACGGCCATGGGCCGGCCGGGTCGCATGGCGACATGCCAGAACACCACCTCGCCCAACTGGTCCATCATGCCGCGGGTGAAGTCGGCTTCGCCCACACTCATGCCCCCGCTGGTGATGACGGCGTCGGCCTCGCGCGCGGCGCGGGTGAAGGTGGATTTCAGCTGCCTGGGGTCGTCGCGCACGATGCCCAGATCGATCGTGTCGCAACCCAGCCGCCCGAGCAGGCTCAGAAGGGTGTAGCGGTTGCTGTCGTACACCGCACCTTCGCGGGGCGGATCGCCCAGGCCCAGAATCTCGTCGCCGGTGGAAAAGTAGGCGACGCGCAGCCGGCGGAAGACGGTCGCCGTGCCCAGTCCGAGGCTGGCCAGCAGGCCGCAGGCCGCGGGTGACAAACGAGTGCCGCAGCGCAGGGCGGGGCGTCCCGCCATCAGATCCTCGCCCATCGGGCGTCGGTTGTCGCCGCGTTTTGCCGCTCCGGGGGGGATGGTGACGAGGTCCCCGGCCCAGTGAACGAGTTCCTGCGGGACTACCGTATCGAGCCCTGGCGGCAACACGGCGCCAGTCATGATCTTCACGCATTCGCCCGCGCCGGCTTGGCCCGGCCACGCCTTGCCCGCCAGCGCCGTGCCCACGACCCGCAGCGCCAGGGGCGCCCCGGGCACGAGCTGCGCGCCATCGAAGGCATACCCGTCCATGGCCGAGTTGTCATGGGGCGGCACGCTGATGGGGGACACCACGTCGGCGGCGAGGATGCGGCCGGCGGCGTCGAGCAGGCCCACCGTCTCGGTCTGCGTCACCGGCTCGACGAGACGGTCCAGAAATGCATGGACGTCGGTCGCGCGCAGGGCACCCGGGTCGTACCCCTGGACTTCGGCGGCGATCTGTTCGAGGGTTTTCATGTCGGTTCCAGCCATTTCAGATCTGTTCGAGCGCGCGCAGTTCGGCCAGGGTGTTGGCATTGCGGAACGCCTGCGGATCATCGTCCCTTTGTTCGAAGGGCACGATCACGGCCTTGTGTCGTGCCGTCCACTGGCGAACCTTGCGGCCTCCCTCGTCGAGATAGTGCGCCAGGTCTTGCCGCAGGGCCTGGCGCAGCAGGCAGAACACGGGTTGCGCGTGAAGCTGACCATCGTCCTCGCAGGCCGCGGCCATGGCCAGGTCAGCGTGCTCCCGGTGAACGGCCTCGGCCAGCCGGTCGGCCAGATCCAGTGGAAACAGGGGCGTGTCGCAGGGCACGGTCAGCAACCAGTCCGTGCCACACCGCGTCAATCCGGTCAGGAAGCCCGCCAGCGGTCCGGCGTGACCGGCCAGTGTGTCGGGCCAGACGGGCACGCCGAAGGCGGCATAGTCTGTCAGGTGGCGGTTGGCGTTGATGGCAATCGTCGAGATCTGCGGCCCCGTCTGCGACCGCAGACGGTCCAGGGTGTGTCGCACCAGCGGCACGCCGTGGAAGGTCTGCAGGCCTTTGTCCACGCCACCCATTCGGGTGCCGCGTCCGCCAGCGAGGATGAGGGCGGTGAGGCGCCGGGAGTGGGGCATTTCTGATTCAGGAATCGAGGGAAAACCGGACATCCTGCGCTTTGACGGTCCTGACCCGGGGGCCGAAGCTGGAAATGTGGGACAGGGTGACGTTGTGGTGCGCGATGACCTGTTGCGGGGTCAGATGGGTGTTGCCCGCCGAAGTATGGCCGTCCTCGACCAGAACCACGGGGAAGCCGAGAGCCGTCGCCCGGCGCGCCGTGGTGTCCACGCAGAACTCGGAAGGCATGCCGCAGATCACCAGTTGCTGGACATCCCGCTCCTGGCGCAGGGCTTGCTGGACATCGATGATCAGCAAAGCGGATTTCATGGCTCAACGGTCCCTGGGACAACAGGCGGCGCGCCTCATCCCCCGATATAGCTCATCTCGACCCGCCGGCTGCCGGTGCCGATGTCCGGGGCCATGACGCTGCGCAATTCGGAATAGCGATCGTCACGGCCCTGCCAGATGGCGCCGATGGCCGAGGCGAGGTCCTCGTCGCTCGCACCGCCACGCAGCAGCGTGCGCAGGTCCCAGCCCCGGCTGGCGAAGAGGCACAGATAAAGCTTGCCTTCCATGGACAGGCGCGCCCGGTTGCAGTCGCGGCAAAACGCCTGTGTCACGCTGCTGATCACGCCGATCTCGCCCAGCATGGGGTCGTGCTGTCCCTTGGCATCGGCATAGCCCCAGCGTTCGGCGGTTTCTCCGGGGGCGGCAGGGTCCAGCGGGACCAGCGGCAACTCGTCCCGGATCATGCGGACCACCTCGGCGCCGGGCAGCACGTCATCCATCCGCCAGCCATTGGTGGCGCCCACGTCCATGTATTCAATGAAACGTAGCACGACGCCGCTGCCGCGGAAATGGCGCGCCATGGGCAGGATCTGATGGGCGTTGGTGCCGCGCTTGACCACCATGTTGACCTTGATCGGGCCCAGACCCGCGGCCCGGGCCGCGTCAATTCCGGCCAGCACGTCGGCGACCGGGAAATCCACATCGTTCATGCGGCGGAACACCGCGTCATCGAGCCCGTCCAGGCTCACCGTGATGCGTTGGAGGCCAGCCTCCTTGAGGGCCCGCGCCTTGCGTGCCAGCAGCGAGCCGTTGGTGGTCAGGGTCAGGTCCAGCGGCCGATCGTCATCGCGCGTGCGCAGCTGCGCCAGTTGCGCGACGAGGCCCTCGACGTTCTTGCGCAGCAGGGGCTCACCGCCGGTCAGGCGGATTTTCCGCACCCCATGGGCCACGAACTGGCGCGCCAGGCGGGTGATTTCCTCGAAGCTCAGCAGCGCGGCGTGGGGCAGGTAGGGGTAATTCTTGTCGAACACTTCCTTGGGCATGCAGTAATTGCAGCGGAAGTTGCAGCGGTCGGTCACGCTGATGCGCAGGTCGCGCAGCGGCCGTCCGTGGCGGTCGCCCAGCAGGCCTGTGGCCGGGATGGGTGACTTGGGCACCCGCGCTGCGACGGAGGCGATGCGCTGATCCACCAGCGGAATGACGCGTTCAGACATGCGCGCCATTATGCCGAGAGCCCGGCGTCGGGGCCCTGGCAGGGAAGATGTCCCCGCTGGCGGGCGTGCTTCATGCCGCCAGGCGAACGGTGCGCGCGGCCCGCTGCGGCGTTAGGATGCGCCATCGGCGGAGATTTTCCATGAGCCACCCTGTTTCCGATCGCAGAATGTTTCTCCAGCACGCTGGCCGGCTGGCCGTGGGGGCCGGCGCATGGGCGTCCGCGTCCGTCGGCGCGGTCGGGGCGCCGCATCCCCTGGCGCCGGTGGCGTCGCCCGCGGTCGCCGAAGCCCAGGCGCCCCCTTTGCCCGGAATCGGTACGCCCTTGCCCCTCCCGGAGGTGGCGCTGTTTAACGGGCGGGTGTTCCGGCCGGTGCAGGCCGAAAGACAGGTCTTGCTGGTCTACTGGTGGGCCAGCACCTGCCCGTTCTGTGCCCTGCAGAGCCCTGAAGTGCAGAAGCTGTGGCTCGCCCACAAGGACCGGGGGCTTCGGATGGTGGCGCTGTCGGTTGACAGGACACCGGAGGAAGCGATGGCGTATCTGCGAAAGAAGGGCTACGATTTCCCCTCGGGGTGGGTGACTTCCGAAATCCAGCGCATCCTGCCAAAGCCGCGGGGGTTGCCCATCACCGTGGTGCGCGGGCGCGATGGCCGGGTGCTCCAGGCGGAGCGCGGCCAGATGTTTGCCGAGGATGTGGCCCAGCTGGCGCGCTGGCTCTGAGTGGCGGGCCGGGCAAGGAGACGACCGGGATGGAACCTCGACAACGCTGGAACATCGCTTACTGGGCGCTGGCGCTGATCGCCGTGCTGACGCTGCAGTCGTTCTGGCAGGCGCAACAGCAGATCGAGACCGTGCCTTTCAGCGCCTTCGAAAAAGCCCTGGCCGATGGCCGCGTATCCGAGGTGCTGGTGGGCGAGCGGACGCTGACGGGCAAACTCAAGTCGCCCGAGGCCGGCGGCAAGACCGTGCTGGTGGCCCAGCGCGTCGAGCCCGACGTGGCGGCGTGGCTGGCGCCCCACGGCGTGCCGTACACGCGGGTGCATGAAAGCACGTTCCTGCGCGACCTGCTGTCCTGGGTGGCGCCGGCGGCGATCTTTTTCGGGCTCTGGTATTTCATCATCCGGCGCCTCACCGAAAAGCAGGGGGGACTGGGTGGTTTCATGAGCATCGGCAAGAGTCACGCCAAGGTGTACGTCGAGCGGGACACGGGTGTGGACTTTGCCGACGTGGCGGGCGTCGACGAGGCCAAGGCGGAGTTGCAGGAAATCGTGGCCTTCCTCAAGGACCCGCAGGGGTACGGGCGCCTGGGAGCGCGCATGCCCAAGGGCATTTTGCTCGTGGGCCCGCCCGGCACCGGCAAGACCCTGCTGGCCAAGGCGGTGGCGGGTGAGGCAGGGGTGCCCTTTTTCCTGATATCGGGCTCGGAATTCGTGGAGATGTTCGTGGGGGTGGGCGCGGCGCGCGTGCGCGACCTGTTCGAGCAGGCGCGGGCCAGGGCGCCGGCCATCATCTTCATCGACGAACTCGACGCGCTGGGCCGTGCGCGCGGGGCGGCCGGCCTGGTGGGGGGGCATGACGAGCGGGAGCAGACGCTGAATCAGCTGCTGGTCGAGCTCGACGGCTTCGACAGCTCGTCCGGCGTGGTGCTGCTGGCCGCCACCAACCGGCCGGAGATTCTGGATCCGGCGCTGCTGCGCGCCGGCCGTTTCGACCGGCAGGTGCTGGTGGATCGGCCCGACAAGACCGGCCGGGTGCAGATTTTGAAGGTGCACATTCGCAAGATCCAGCTGGCGCCCGAGGTGGACCTCGAGCAGGTGGCGGCCCTGACCACGGGGTTTTCCGGCGCGGACCTGGCCAACCTCTGCAATGAGGCGGCGCTGGCGGCGACGCGCCGGGGGGGCACGCAGGTGACGCTCGCGGACTTCACGTTGGCCATAGAGCGCATCGTTGCCGGGCTGGAGAAGAAAAACCGTGTGCTCAATCCGCAGGAGCGCGAGGTGGTGGCGTTCCATGAAATGGGCCACGTGCTGGTGGCGTTGGCGTGCTCCGATGCCGAGGTGGTGCACAAGGTGTCCATCATCCCGCGCGGCATCGGCGCCCTGGGCTATACCCTGCAGCGGCCCACGGAGGATCGCTTTCTCATGACTCGGCCTGAACTCGAGCACAAGATTGCCATGCTGCTGGGCGGCCGCGCGGCTGAAAAACTGGTGTTCGGCCAACTTTCCACCGGCGCGGCCGATGATCTGGCGAAGGCGACCGACATCGCGCGCGACATGGTCACGCGCTATGGCATGGAGGAATCGCTTGGCTACGTGGCCTGGGAGGCGCCGCGCCAGCAGTTCATGGACGTTCCTGGCCTGCTCAATGGCGCGCAGACGCTCAGCCCCGACACCCAGCGGCGCATCGACGAGGCGATCCGCGCCACGGTCATGGCGGGTTTTGACCTGGCTTTCGGCGTGCTCGAGCGCAACCGGGACATGCTCGATGCCTGTGCGCGCGAACTGCTGGCGCGCGAGACACTCGACGAGGCCGCGATCCGATCGCTCACCGCCGGACTGCACCGCTGAAGCCCCGTCGGCCCGCGGTGGCGGGGTGCCGCGCTTTTCGCTAAGCTGCGCCCATCGCCAGGGCGGTTCGACCCGCAGTGTTCTCGTGGAGCAGGCCATGAATTTCTTGCTGGTCGTTTTCGGGCTCATGATCGCCGTGCTGATCTTTGGCACGGTTCACAAGTACCTGGAGGTTCGCCAGGCGGCCCACTGGCTGCGAACCGAAGGCACGGTGCGAAGCGCCCGATCCGTCGCCCGCCGGGTGCGCACCGCCGAGACCTGGTCACGGGCGCGGACCGGCGGTGACTTGCGACTGCGCAACTTTGCCGATATCCGCTACGAGTACCAGGTGCGTGGGCGCCGCTATACCGGCAACCGGGTGTCGCTGGGGGAAGACCTGGGGGACTTCCGCGTGGCCGAGACGCTGGCGCGCTACCCGGCAGGCCAGAAGGTGGTGGTCCACTACGACCCGGCCGATCCGTCCCAGGCCGTGCTCGAAAACGAGGCGCCTGAGGGCGTCTGGCGCACGATGACGATTTTCATCGTCGTGCTGGCCGGGGTGCTGATCGGGGGCACCGTGGGATTCGACCGCCTGGTGGACATGGGGGCGTCGCGCCTGTGGCGCCCGCCTGGGCGGATGGCGCCTCCACTGGCGCTGGCGGGGTTGGCGGCCTTCTTGGTGCTCCTGGGCATGGCGTCGCGGCGTCAGCTTGCCCAGGTGCGCGCGTGGCTCACGACGACCGGGCAGGTGGTGTCCTCCAGGGTGGACTCTTTCCTCTCCCGCGAGCCGGCGGGAGGCGAGGTTGTCGGTGCCTGGCGCTGGCGTGTTTTGTACCGGCCCGAGGTGGTTTATCAGTACACGGTCGGTGGCGTGAGCTACCAGGGGGACCGCATCGCGTTCGGCGCCCGGGTGTATGCCACGACCGACCTGTTCGCCCGCCGCCCTGTCGCCGACTACCCTGTCGGTGACGCCGTCACGGTTCACTACAACCCGGTCAACGCGGCCGAGGCGGTGTTGGAGCCGCGGGTCCACGGCGAGGGGGTGGTCTGGGTGCTGGCCGCGCTGCTGGCGGGTGGCGCGGTGGCGCTGTGGGTCACCTGAGAACAGGCGGGTGCGGGCCGGGAACCGCGCTCAGACACAGCGCGCGCCGTCGACCTCGATGCACACGCCGCTGATGAAGGCGGCCTCGTCGCTGGCCAGGTACAACGCGGCATTGGCCACGTCGAGCGCGGTGGAGAAGCGGCCCAGCGGGATGGTGGCCAGGAACTTGGCGCGCCGCGCTTCGTCGACGGGGCCGCCGGCGAATTCGGCCGACAGGCCGGTGTCCGGGTTGAACACCGGGTTGATGCAGTTCACGCGGATGTTGTCCGGGCCCAGCTCGGCCGCGAGCGATTTGCTCGTGGTGATCACCGCGCCCTTGGAACCGTTGTACCAGGTCAGGCCGGGGCGGGGGCGCACGCCGGCGGTGGAGGCGATGTTGATGAAGCTGCCACCGCCGCGGGCACGGAATACGGGTACCGCGTGGAGGGTGGAGAGATAGATGCTTTTCATGTTGACCGCGTAGCACTTGTCGAATTCCTCTTCGGACACTTCGAGCGCAGGGCGGTTGCGGTGCGTCCAGCCGGCGTTGTTGACCACGACGTCCAGCGTGCCATGGCGCTGCACGGCGGCTTCCACCAGCGCCTTCACGTCGGCCGATCGGGTCACATCCGCGGCGAAGAACGACGCGGTGCCGCCGGCGGCCTGGATGTCGGCCGCGACTTTTTCACCGAGCGTGGCGCGGATGTCGTTGACGATGACCCGGGCGCCTTCCTCCGCAAGGCGTCTGGCGATGCCTTCGCCGATGCCCTGTCCGGCGCCGGTGACGATGACGGATTTGCCTTCGAGTCGCATGGAATGTCTCCTTCTTATATCTAATTGATAGCATAAAAGCACCATCTGGCGATGGGAAATGGCATTATTTATTTGAAATCAAAGCGCCCAGCGCCCCGCCGACGGTCTACCCGTGACGAATCGCCACGGTCTTGAGTGTGGTGAAACCATACAGCGCTTCGAAGCCTTTTTCCCGCCCGTGGCCGGATGACTTGACGCCGCCGAACGGCAGCTCCACGCCGCCGCCGGCGCCATAGTTGTTGATGAAGACCTGGCCGCTCCTCACGTTTTTGGCCATGCGGAACTGGCGGGCGCCATCGCGTGTCCAGACACCGGCCACCAGGCCGAAGTGGGTGGCGTTGGCCAGTTCGACCGCGTGGTCTTCGTCGCGGAAGCTCATCGCCGAGAGCACGGGGCCGAAGACTTCCTCCTGCGCCAGCCGGTGGGTCACCGGCACGTCCCGCAGCAGGGTGGGCGCCTGGTAGTAGCCGGTTTCCGGCGCCTCGTCGACGATCCGGCCCTGGGCCACCATCGGAATGCCGGCGACTTGCGCGTCGCTGAGGAAGTCCCACACGCGCTGTTGCTGGCTGGCGCGGATCAGCGGGCCACAATCCAGGTCCATGGCCGCGGGGCCGACACGCAGGCGTTCGAAGGCCTGGCCTAGGCGGGCCAGCAGCGGTTCGTAGATGAGTTCGTCGATCAATACGCGCGAGCCGGCGCTGCAGGTCTGGCCGGCGTTCTGCACGATGGCGTTGATGACCACGGGCACCGCGGCGTCGAGGTCGGCGTCGGCGAAGATGATCTGCGGGCTCTTGCCGCCCAGCTCCAGCGTGACCGGGCAGTGCCGTTCGGCGGCGGCCTGCTGAATCAGCGTGCCGACTTTGGGGCTGCCGGTGAAGCTGATGTGGTCGATGCCGGGGTGGCGGGCCAGTGCGTCGCCGACCTCATGGCCATAGCCGGTGACGATGTTGATGGCGCCGGGAGGAAAGCCTGCCTCGGCCGCCAATTGCGCCACCCGGATCAGCGACAGGCAGGCGTCCTCGGCGGGCTTGACCACGCAGCAGTTGCCAGCGGCCAGCGCTCCGCCGACACTGCGGCCGAAAATCTGCATGGGGTAATTCCACGGGATGATGTGGCCGGTCACGCCATGGGGCTCGCGCCAGGTCAGGACGCTGTAGCCCTCCTGGTAGGGAAGGGTCTCCCCGTGCAGCTTGTCGCAGGCGCCGGCGTAATACTCGAAATAGCGTGCCAGCGCGGCGGCGTCGGCCCGGGCCTGCTTGGTGGGTTTGCCGCAGTCGCGCTGCTCGATCGCGGCAAGTTCCTCGGCGTGTTCGGCCACCTTGGCCGACAGGCGCATGAGCAAACGGCCGCGTTCGGCTGCGCCGAGCTTGCGCCACACGGTGTCCAGGCACGCGCGAGCCGCGTGGACGGCGGCATCGATGTCTTCCGCGTTGCCGCGCTGGAGTTCGTCAAAGGGCTGGCCGGTGGATGGGTCGATCACGGGGAGGGTGCGGCCTGAAGCCGACGGCACCGGGGCGTTGGCGATGTGGTGGAATTGCATGGTCGGCATTGTGCACCGGTGCCAGACGCCCCTGACGGCCTGGCCCTCCGCCACGCTTTTTGCCCCTGCGGGACCCCGCCCTGTCCGTTCCGGAGCAGAAGACCGCCGCCTTGTCCTGGAAGTTACCTGCGGACACCGGGGGGTGGACGTCGCAGGTTGCTGACGGGGATGGCGTGGGCCCCGGATCCACGGCCCGCCACCGATGCGCACGGCAGGGCCACCAAAGGGCCGGCATCGCCGCTCGCCTGCGCCGCCATGGGGCCGGGCAGCGCATTCGGGCGATGCCCGGCAAGCGTCAGCTTCGCGGGCGGGAAAGTCTCACCACCGCAGTGCGGGGGTGAGGACCGGCGCGCGCCACAAACGGGTCAGTTCGTCGTCCATCAAGGTCACGGTGATGGAGCCTCCGGGGGTATCCAGGGCCGTGGCGAAGTTTCCGACCAGGGTGTGCGCAATCCGCAAGCCTTTGGCTTCCACCTGCTCCGATGCGGCATGCAGCAGGACATACAACTCGGACAGTGGCGTTGCGCCAAAGCCGTTGACGATCAACAGAATCTCCTGGCCCGCGGCGGGATGGATGTCCGCCAGCACCGCGTCGAGCATGCGCGATGCCAATGCCGAGGCGGATGCCATCGGAATTCGCTGCCGGCCCGGCTCGCCGTGCAGGCCCACGCCGAACTCGATTTCATTCGGGCTGATGTCGAACGTGGGCGCGCCGGTGAGGGGGTCCGTGCACCCTCTGAACGACACGCCGACGGTGGCCGTCTGCGTGTTGGCGCGGTTGCCGATCGCCTTGCAGGCCGCCAGATCCGCGCCGGCCGCGGCGGCGGCGCCCACCACCTTCTGCACGACCAGGGTGCCGGCCACGCCTCGCCGCCCGGCGGCATGGGGTGAGGGGTCCAGCGTGGCGTCGTCGTCGACAACGATCATGGCACCGTCGAATTCCAGCATGTCGAGCGCCGTTTCGAAGCTGTGCAGATCGCCAGGGTAGTTTTTCACGATGAACAGGCATCCGGCACCGCGGTGGGCCGCGTGTGCGGCCGCCACGATCTGGTCCGGCGTGCAGGAGGTGAAAATTTCACCAGGGCAAGCCGCACCAAGCATGCCGTCTCCAACGAAGCCCACATCGAGCGGTTCGTGTCCCGAACCCCCGCCGGAAATCACGGCGACGTGGCCAGCCGGGAGGTGCCGTCGAACAACGTAGTGGGGGTCCAGGTGCACGGCCAGGACGTCCGCGTGGGCCCGTTCAAGGCCCAGGAGACTGTCTCTGACGTAGCTGTAGGCGCTGTCCTTGAACTTTTTCATGGCTCGCGGCGGTGGAGTCGATACGGGGCCGCTGTCTTGCAGCGGCCGCAGGCAATTGTGGAGTCCGGCGTGTGACTTGTCATGCCAGGTTTTCCTGGGTGAGGATTTCGACCCTGGGGTTGTTGAAGGAGAGTGCGCCCCGCACGCCATCGCAGAGGCCGCGCAGAACCCGGGCCGCGGTGGCGATCACGTAATGCACGTCCTGGTGCAGCACGTAGGTGGCGGAACGGGACAGGAGCAGCGCGCGGTTGACCTCGAGCAGGTCGTGGATGGCCGTGGTCAGGTTGGCGTCGTATCCAAGGCTGGTCAGGGCACGGCACATGCCATAGGCGCCCGGGCCGACACTGTAGACCGCGTTCACGGCCCCGGGCGTGCCCGCCGCCGCGAGGGCCTGCTGCACGAAATGTTGCGATTCGTCTTCGGTTTCCGGCATCTCGTTCAGACGGAGCAGTTCGATCCGGGCGCTGCTCTCCTCGATGACTTGTTCGAATCCGATGGCCCTGTCGATTTCAAAGGCGTATCTCGTCGTCGGCGAGAGCAGGGCGCATCGCGGCCGATCGACGTGCGAGAGTTCCCTGCCGAGCAGCAGGCCTGCCGTCCGGCCAGCGGCCCGGTTGTCCGCCCCGACATAGGTTTCACGAAGCGAGCCTGCCAGGTCTGAAAAGATCGTGACGACGTGCACGCCGGCGCGGACCAGTTCATTGACGGCGGCCTTCACGGCCGGGACGTCCGGTGCCAGGATGGCGATGCCGTCCATGTCGCCGAGGGTGCGCAGTTGTGCCGCGAATTCGGTGCCGTCGGCGGCGGTGATCCGGTGTGTCAGTTCGGTGATGTGCTGGTGACGAAAGTCCCCGGCCGACTGAGCAATCACCCGGTCCACGAGGTCGAAGAAGCCACGCCTTGCGGCAGGCAGCACAAAGGCGAACTGGTAGCTCTGACTGGCCCGGGGCCGCCCGCGGCTGGGCGCGCTGGCCCCGAGCGATTCCATCGCGCCGCGCACCCTGGCGACCGTGGCCGGATTGACGCCAGGACGGTTGTTGAGGACCCGGTCGACCGTTGCCGTGCTCACGCCCGCTGCCTCGGCGATCTGCGGGATGGTGACTATCGCTGCCATGACTGCCTGATCTCGGATGCGCTCATTGTGGCTTGAATGGGTGTCTTGGGGGGAACTGCG
>JAEWVY010000397.1 GCA_023396625.1 Pseudomonadota bacterium
CCCGGATACACCCCAATTTTACCCGCCGCTACCGCCGGGGCGCATGTGCGGGCGGCGAATGGAGAACGGCTCCGCGATTCGCTGGCGGTGAGCGCTCAAACGCGGGGTGAATTTTCTGTTGGATATATTTCGAAAATGAATGCTAAATCACGTTGGGGCTTTCAACGGCTATGGAACGACTCGACACCTCTCGATCAAAAGAATATGGCCCTCTGGTCATCTGGGCCAACGACCTTTTTGAACTCTTTTCCGAGCTGAAGGACTGCAAAGATCTTGAGTTTGTTGTCGATGACGTGAGGTACGACTCCATCGAAGAATTCATTCAAGAGAGTCGGGGGCGCAAGCCGGCCGAGGTAAAAATCAAAGTTCGCGATCCCTATCTGACTATTGATCTTTATCCGAGATGGGCAAAGCTCTATGTTTCATCCAGCCAACTGGTGGCGTCTGGGCTGTTTCTGAAAATCGATGCAATCCTTTCCCGTTGCGAACGGAAACCACGCTTTTTCTTCACTTGGAGTTGGCCCGTTGTAAGTTCTTGGGTTATACCGAATTTGTTCTATTTAGCGCCGCTCAAACCATTTACCTACCTGCAGGTTTGGGCATTCGCGCTTACCTTTGCGTGGATGCTTTTCGTGGGATACATCCATCTCCGAAAATTCTCCACTGTTCATCCGGCTCGCCAAGAAGACAGGCCTAGTTTCATCAAACGGAATACCGATGGCATTGTTATTGCGGTTATCTCGGCTATTCTTGGTGCCGTTGGCGGAGCGGTAGCTACTAAAGTAGCCGACCGGATGTGGCCGAACAGCCCTAACATCGCGGTCGAGAGGGACGCTTCGCCGCAACGCGGCTCGCGCCCCTCACCTTAACGCTAAGCTCTCTCATAGGAGCCACTTGTGATTCTCGAAATCGCGCAGCTTCAGGTCAGGCCGGAGCAGACGACAGAGTTCGAAGCTGCGTTCAGCAAGGCCCAAACCATCATCTCGTCAATGCCCGGTTACTTGGGTCATGAGCTTCAAAGGTGTATTGAGCAGGTGAACCACTACATGCTGCTGGTTCGCTGGGAATCCGTCGAGCACCACGAGGTCGGCTTTCGCAAGTCTGCCCAATACCAGGAATGGCGCAAACTGCTGCACCACTTCTACGACCCATTCCCAACGGTGCTCCACTATGAACGGGTCAATGGCCCAGGCATAGGGCCAGTTGCGGCCTCGTAACCCACCATGCGCAAGCTCATTGTCTGTAACCTCATCTCGCTCGATGGTTTTTTCTCCGGCCCGGGTGGTGATGTCGGGGTCATGCCGTTTGGCGCCGGGTTTTCAGACTACAACGCGCAGCGCCTGCGGGCGGCCGATACGCTGCTGCTCGGGCGCACCACGCATCAAGCCTTTCGGGCCTACTGGCCCGCGGTTTCCCAGGACGTGAACCAGCCGTCGGTGGAGCGCGAAATCTCCCGCCTCAACGCCGCCACTTACCTTGAACTTCGAACAGCAATCACACCGGAGCCCCGATGGAACCACGTCTGAATATCGTCACGCTCGGTGTCCGCGATCTTGAGCGCGCCGTTGCGTTCTACCGGGATGGCCTGGGGTGGCCCTTGTCGAGTGCGAGCGTCGGCGACTTCGCCATCTTCGCGCTGTCCACGGGCACGGCTCTGGCCTTGTATCCCCGTGACTTGTTGGCTGCCGATGCCCACGTCAAGGACGGTGGCGGTTTTGGTGGCATCACGCTGGCGCAGAACGTGGCTGACAAGCAGGCCGTTGACAACGTGCTGGCCCAGGCAGTGGGGGCTGGCGGTACTTTGCTCAAGCCGGCGGTGACGGCTGAGTGGGGCGGTTACTCCGGCTATTTCGCCGACCCCGACGGTCATCCATGGGAGGTGGCGTGGAATCCCTTTTTCGTACTGGAAGCCGGGCAGCTCCGTTTGCCCGTGTAGTGGTCATGCGGCCCAGGTCAACACGCCATCGGCTCTGTCGCTGCAAAACGCGTCGAGCTGATTGAACGGAATTCAGAGTCATGAGCAAACGAATTCTTGTGATCCTTGGCCATCCCGAAAGCGACAGTTTCTGCGGCGCTCTGGCGGATGCCTATGTGGAGGGGGCCAAGGCCGCCGGAAATGAGGTCCAGCGAATTTCTCTTGGCGAGCTGTTTTTTGATCCGGTGCTCCACCATGGCTATGCCTCGATTCAGGAACTCGAACCCGACTTGGTGGCTGGACAGGCGGCCATTACCTGGGCGCAGCACATCGTTTTCGTCTATCCAATCTGGTGGGGGGCCATGCCAGCGTTGCTCAAGGGTTTTATCGACCGCCTTTTTCTCCCTGGCTTTGCCTTCAAATATCGTGAAAGGTCCCAGCTCTGGGATCGCCTGCTTTCGCGGCGTTCGGCGCACCTTCTCGTCACGATGGACACGCCGCCTTGGTATTTTCGGTGGGTGTATCGCATGCCGGGTCACCACCAGATGAAGCGCACCATTCTTGAGTTCAGTGGCATAAAACCGGTGACTGTTTCGAGCTTTGGCCCCATAAGAGGCAGCAAACTGCAGCAGCGTGAAAAGTGGCTGGCCCAGGCAAATGCCCATGGGCGTCATGCATGACACGGCGTTCCGGCGGGGCGCGCCAGAAGCGGCGCGCCCCTCGGCTTCGCGTCGGGCATTCTAGGGAGGGAATGCGTGAACTACTTCAACACTTTCATTGCCGTTGCGCCTGACACACGAGCGACGGCGGGCATCGTGCCGCCCGAGCGTGCCGGCAAGAAATCAATCGCTGCGCTGGAGTACGAACTCATTGCGGCCCAGCCCTACGCTCTCACGCAGGAGGAAGTCCAGTTTGCGGTCCATGTGCAGCGGCTGGGGGCTCCGCCCATACCACCTGGGGCCGAGCGCACACGCCTGTGGAAAGAATTTTTCTCCAAGCCCATGGCATGCATGCGTGCTTCCCGGTTGCCCAAGTCGTATGGGTGGGGATTGCATTTCAATGCGGAAGGAAAAGTCGCTCTTGTGGCCATGGAAAGTGCCAAGTACCGACAGCTTTGTGAAGACCGTTCCGTCGCGCAAACACGGGCCATGCGTGACCGCCGCGCATGAGGTGCCCGCCATGGCAGACTCCCGATGCCATCAGATGAAGCGCAGCGTCAGCCAGCGGTTCGACAGGGTCAGTGACCGCTGCGGCGTTGCTTGGCGGTTGCGCCTTGCTGGCTGACACGGCATGCCAGTCGGCTGTCCTGTTTCCGCACCGCCGGGGCAAAATGTCAACCGCGTGGAGGTTTCCGACACACCTATTGAGAACGAAGTGAGCCAAGCGGTCCACCGCAAGCTGGGTTTCGCCGTGACGGAGCGAGTGGTGTACTTCAACAAGTCGCTCAAGTCCATGAATGCCGCCTTGCCCGGGGTGCCGGCCGCGGAGGGTGGCGTTGGCTTGAGCGTTGGGCGTTCCATCTAACGAGGTCAGCATGTCGAGCGATGAAGACAACATCCGCGCGCGTGTTCAAACGTGGCAGTCCGCCACCAAGGCAGGCGATATACAGACCGCGCTTGGTCCCATGACCGACGATGTGGTCTTTCTTGTTCCTGGCCGACCGCCCATGCGTGTCCTTCGGGCTCGGCGGGAGCTTGACGGCCATGTTGTTCCGGATGTGGCCGACGCCAGAAAGTCGCCACGCACGCAAACAACCTGCTGAAGACGAAAGGAGATTGGTCATGA
>JAEWVY010000322.1 GCA_023396625.1 Pseudomonadota bacterium
GCACTGGGGTCGGCCCTGGGCATCCTGCCCGGCGGCGGCGCGCTGCTGTCGGCGTTCGCGGCCTACACCATCGAGAAGAAGACCCAGTTGCGGCCCGGCGAGGTGCCGTTCGGCCAAGGCAATATCCGCGGTGTCGCGGCGCCGGAGTCGGCCAATAACGCCGGGTCGCAGACCTCCTTCATCCCGTTGCTGACATTGGGCATTCCCCCCAACGCGGTGATGGCGCTGATGGTGGGTGCGATGACCATCCACAACATCCAGCCCGGCCCGCAGGTGATGAGCAGCAACCCCGACCTGTTTTGGGGGCTGATCGCCTCGATGTGGATCGGCAACGCCATGCTGGTGATCCTGAACCTGCCGCTCATCGGCATCTGGATCAAGTTGCTCACCGTCCCCTACCGCTGGCTGTTTCCGGCCATCGTGTTGTTCTGCGCGATCGGCGTGTACACCACCAACAACAACACCTGGGACATCTGGATGGTGGGCCTTTTTGGCGTGGTCGGCTACCTGTTCATCAAACTGGGCGTGGAGCCCGCGCCGCTGCTGCTGGGCTTCATTCTCGGGCCCATGATGGAGGAGTATCTGCGTCGCGCGCTGCTGCTTTCACGCGGTGACTGGAGCGTGTTCGTCACGCGCGGGCTGTCGGCCAGCCTGCTGGCGGCGGCGGCGGCGCTGCTGGTGATCGTGCTGCTGCCCGCGGTCAAGTCCAAGCGCGAGGAGGCCTTCGTCGAAGACTGACCGTGTGTCCTTTTCTCCTGCTTGAACGGCGCCTGAGGCGCCGTTTTTTTCGGCCGATAATCTTCCGATGCATTTCGACGACGTCAACCCCTACGCCAGCACGCGGCTGCCCCTGTACGCCCGCAACGTGGTCTCCACCTCCCACCCGCTGGCCGCGCAGGCGGGCCTGCGCATGCTCATGCAAGGCGGCAACGCGGTCGATGCGGCCGTGGCCACCGCCGCGGCCATGGCGGTCTGCGAACCGGTCAGCAATGGACTGGGCGGGGACGCGTTCTGCATCCTCTGGGATGGGCAGGCATTGCACGGTCTCAACGCTTCGGGGCGGGCGCCCGAGGCCTGGACGCCGACCTATTTCAGGCGCAAATACGGCGACGGCGCCATGACGCCGCCCAAGCGCGGTATCGACGCCGTGACCGTTCCCGGCGCGGTCGGTGGCTGGATCGCCTTGAGCGAACGCTTCGGCAAACTGCCTTTCGCCGAACTTCTGGCGCCCGCCATCGACATCGCCGAGCGGGGTTATCTGGTGCCCTTCGTGGTGCAACGCAAGTGGCTTGCCGCCGCCGCGGAACTGGAGGCCCAGCCCGGTTTCGCGGAATGTTTTCTACCCTGGGGGCGGGCGCCCCGGGTGGGCGAGTTGTTCCGGTTTCCGGCGGCAGCGCGGGCATTGCGCGCCCTGGCCGCGTCGGGTGGCCATGCGTTCTATGAGGGGGAGGTCGCGCGGGCGGTGGCCGAATTTGCCGCCGCACAGGGGGGCAGCCTTGGCCTGCGCGATCTGGCCGGCTACCGGCCCGAGTGGGTCGCCCCCATAGGCAAGACCTACCGCGGCCACACGCTGCACGAGATGCCGCCCAATGGCCAGGGCATTGCCGCGCTGATGGCCTTGGGCATTCTGGAGCGGTTCGACCTCGAGGGCCTGCCTGCCGATGGCCCCGAGGCGCAACATCTGCGCATCGAGGCCATGAAACTGGCCTTTGCCGACATCTACCGGTACGTGGCGGAGCCATCGTCCATGGCGGTGACCGCCGATCAAATGCTCGATGACACCTACCTGGCCAGCCGTGCCAAACTCATCGATATGGACAAGGCACAGGATTTCGGCGCGGGCAACCCGGCCAAGGGCGGCACCATCTATCTGTCCACGGCGGACGAAAGCGGCATGATGGTGAGTTTCATCCAGAGCAACTACATGGGTTTTGGCTCCGGCTGCGTGGAGCCGACCTTCGGCATCAGCCTGCAGAACCGGGGCCACGGGTTCGGCCTGGATGCCGCGGGGCCGAATCCGGCCAATGTCGTGGCGCCCGGCAAACGGCCCTTCCACACCATCATTCCGGCTTTTCTCACGCGCCAGGGGCAGCCCGTCATGAGCTTCGGCGTCATGGGGGCCAACATGCAGCCGCAGGGCCACATGCAGACCCTCTCGCGCATGCTCGACCACGGGCAGAACCCCCAGGCAGCCTGCGACGCGCCGCGCTGGCGCTTCAGCGCCGGGCTGAACCTCGACGTGGAAGCCGCGATGCCCGCCGCCACCCTCGAGGGCCTGCGCGCGCGCGGGCACCGGCTCAACGTCGTTGCCGATCCCTACCAGGATTTCGGCGCGGGCCAGTTCATCTGCCGCATGGGCGACCCGGGCGCGGAGGGCTACATCGCCGCCAGCGATCCGCGTCGCGACGGGCAGGCCGTGGGATTCTGAGCGCATGCCCTCCACTCGCGCCGGCGCGCTGCTGCCAGGCCTGTTCATGGCCGCGGCCGGGGCCATCGCCTTCAGCGGCAAGGCCATCATCGTGAAACTGGCGTACCGCTACGGCGTGGACGCGGTGACGCTGGTCATGTACCGCATGCTGTTTGCGCTGCCGATGTTCGCCGGCATGGCCTGGTGGGCCGGCAGAGGCAAGCCCTCGCTGACGCGGCGCGACGTGCTGGGCGTGCTGTGGCTGGGTTTCACGGGCTACTACCTTGCCAGCTTCCTTGATTTTGCGGGGTTGCAGTACGTGTCGGCGTCGTTCGAGCGGCTGATCCTCTATCTCAATCCCACGCTGGTGCTGCTGCTGGGGTGGGCGATGTACGGGCGGCGCGTCGGCGGCACGCAGGCGCTGGCCATGGGCATGAGCTACGCCGGGGTGCTGCTGGTGTTCGGCCACGAGGCCAGCCTGCAGGGCAGCGACGTGGCGCTCGGTGCGCTGCTGGTGTTTCTCAGCGCGCTCAGCTACGCCCTGTACCTGGCTTACAGCGGCGAGATGGTGCACCGGCTCGGCGCACTGCGCCTGGCCGGGCTGGCCACCTCGGCGGCATGCGTGTTCTGCATCCTGCAGTTCGTGCTGCTGCGGCCCCTGTCGGCCGCGGTGGTGGCCGAACCGGTGCTGTGGCTGTCGCTGCTCAACGCCACTGCCTGCACTGCGCTGCCGGTGCTGCTGGTGATGATGGGCATCGAGCGCGTCGGGGCCGGGCTTGCCGCGCAGGTCGGCATGATCGGGCCCATGTCGACCCTGGTCATGGGCGTGCTGATTCTGGACGAGCCTTTCAACGCCTGGATCATCGCCGGCACGGCGCTGGTGGTGGGCGGGGTGTTTCTGGTGACGCGATACCGCGCCTGACCGGATGGGAACGATGCAAGGAGTTTCGACATGGACTTGGGACTGACAGGCAAGTGGGCACTGGTGTGCGGCGCCAGCAAGGGGTTGGGCCTGGGCTGCGCGCGCGCGCTGGCGGGCGAGGGGGTGAACCTGGTCATGGTCGCCCGGGGTGAGGCGGCGCTGGCGCAGGCTGCTTCTGAAATAAGAGCAATAAAAGACCGCCCGACGCTGGGAAAGGTGCTTTTTGTCGCCAATGACATCACCACCGCGGAGGGCCGGGCCGCCGCCTTGGCCGTGCCGGGTGGACCCGGCGGAGATTTCGACATCGTGGTCACCAACGCCGGCGGGCCGCCGCCGGGGGACTTCCGCGACTGGGACCGCGAGGCCTGGATCCGCGCCGTGGATGCCAACATGCTCACGCCGATCGAGCTGATCAAGGCCACGGTGGACGGCATGGCCGCGCGGGGTTTCGGCCGGATCGTCAACATCACGTCGAGCGCGGTGAAGGCGCCCATCGACATCCTGGGTCTGTCCAACGGCGCGCGCAGCGGCCTGACGGGTTTCGTGGCGGGCCTCGCGCGCAGCCAGCTCGCGGCCCGGGGCGTCACGCTCAACAACCTGCTGCCGGGCAAGTTCGACACCGACCGCCTGCGGGCCACGCTGGACGCGGCGGCGCGAAAAAGCGGCCGATCGGTGGACGACGCGCGCCGCGCGCAGCAGGCGCAGATTCCGGCCGGCCGCTTCGGCACGCCCGAGGAGTTCGGCGCCATCTGCGCCTTTCTGTGCAGCGTGCACGCGGGCTACATTACCGGCCAGAACGTGCTGGCCGATGGCGGGGCGTATCCAGGGACGTACTGACAGGTCAAGTCGGGACGAATCTGGTCCAGTTCCCCCGGTTCATCAGACTTTGGTTGAGTCGGCCTTGGTCTTTTGGGGGTATCGAAGTCTGGTTTTGCATTTATGCTGGGGCGGCTAGCATTCATACAGATACTTCGAAGGGTTTGCCATGCGCGTCCTGCTGATTGACGACCACGCCCTCTTCCGGCGGGGGTTTCGCCTCATGCTGCGCGAGCTGTTTCCCGAGGTGGACGTGAGCGAGGCCGAATCGTGCGCTGCGGCGACCGCCATGCGCGACGAGTCCTTCGATTTGATTTTTCTCGACTTGAACATGCCGGGGGTGCATGGCGATGAGGCCCTGGACGTGATCAAGGCGGTGTTTCCCACCTGCCTTGTCGTGATCGTCTCAGGCGAAGAGGACGCCGGCGTCATTCGGTCGGCGGTCGCGCGTGGTGCCGCTGGCTTCGTGCCGAAGGCGGCCAAACCGGAGGTGATGCAGGGGGCGTTGCAGTTGATCTTGGCTGGAGGCGTGTATCTGCCGCTCCAGGCGCTGGCTTCGGTCGGTGACACCAAGGATTCGCGTCGCGAGCAGGAGGCCTCCCCCCTGGCCGCCTTGACGGACCGGCAGGTGGAGGTCCTGCGCAAGGCTCTGAAGGGTGAGCCCAACAAGATCATTGCGCGGGAATTGGGCATCTCCGAGGGGACGGTGAAGTCCCATCTTTCGGCGGCATTTCGTGCCCTGGACGTGCGAAACCGCACCGAGGCGCTGTACTCCGCGGCGAAACTGGGGCTGCGTCTTTGACGCGTTCTCGCCCCAATCGCCTTCATCTTCAGAATCATGCTGGACAACAAACGGCCAGTCGCTGACCAGCAAGCCGCGAAGACAACCCAGCCGCAGGCCGCGCATCGTCTGCACTTCACCATCCAGCAGGCGGTCAAGAACACCTACTCCGTCTGGCTCATCAGCTTTTTCGTCGCACTTGCGGCTTGGCGCTCCGTGCCGATCGGCATCACCCTGGGATGGACGCTGATGGTCGGCGTGGCTTACGCCGCCCGCGTCGGCTATTTGCGCGGCGGCTGTGATTGGGGGGCGGTGGAGGCAGATGTCGCTCTTTGGGCCAGGCGTTTCACGGTTTCCACGCTTGCATGCGGGGCCGTCGTGGCCCTGGGGCCTGTCCTCTTCTTTCCCTCGGCGTCTGAAACGTCACGCATGTACATGTCGCTGTTGTTGCTCGGCTGGCTTTCGGGTGCGATGGCGTCGTTGGGAACCTATCCTCGTCTTTATGCGGCCTACGCCGTGCTGTTCTCGGGAGGTGTCGGGCTCGGCTGGCTGGTTTCGGACACAGCCTACAAGGTCGAAATATCGATCATGCTGTGTTTCTACGCCCTCATCGTGTCGAGTTTTTCCCGGGACTTCGCGCGCATGGTCAACGAAGGCGTCGAGATTCGTTTCGTGAACGAGCGCCTGGTGGCCGAACTCCAGGCCGCGAAGGAGGAGGCCGAAGAGGCGAGCGCGGCCAAATCGCGCTTCCTGGCCGTGGCCAGCCACGACCTTCGCCAGCCGCTGCACGCGGTCACCTTGCTGAACGGCCTGCTTTCCCGGCCGCAGTCGCCGGAGAGCACCATGGAGATTTCACGGCATATGGGTCGATCCCTCTCGACCCTGGAGCGCTTGTTCGGCTCCGTGCTGGATTTTTCCAGACTGGAGGCCGCATCGGTCAAGCCGAGCTTTGGCTGGGTGGCGCTACCCACCCTGTTCGAGCAGGTTGTCGCGGGCTATCGTCCGGCTGCCGCGCTCAAGGGGTTGACCTTGACGCATGGCGGCCGCGACGTGGAGATATACACCGATGCCCAGCTCATGGAGCGGGTCTTGCGCAATCTGGTGGAAAACGCCATCAAGTTCACCAAGAGCGGCTCGGTAGGGCTCACCGCGGGATTCAGCGGACGGGAGTTCATGGTTTCCGTGGAAGACTCCGGCCCGGGGATTCCTGCCAATTTGCGTGGGGAGATATTCAAAGAGTACTTCCAGGCCAGCGATCGGCAGGCGGGCGATGGATTGGGCCTGGGCTTGGCCATCGTGCAACACCTGGCCCATCTTCTTGACCTGTCCGTTACCGTACGGGACAACCAGCCGAAGGGCGCGCGGTTTGAACTGCGCTTACCCCCGGAGCGGGTGCGCGAGATGCCGCCGATTCGCTCCGAGGCGCGCTCGCCGGCGGGATCCATCGATCTGGCGGGTCTCACGGTGCTGTGTGTTGATGATGACGCCGCTTCGCTGGAAGCACTGCGGGCCTTGCTGGTGGACTGGAACTGCCGCGTCGTGCTGGCCAGCTCGTCCAGCGAGGCGCATGCCAGGGTGTCCAAGGAGTCCAGGATCGACGTGATCCTGAGTGACTACGATTTGGGCGGAGCGGGGGGGGAGTATTGTAATGGCGCGGACCTGATCGTGGCCCTGCGCGAGCGCCTGGGCCCGGTTTCGGGTGCCATCCTGACGGGGTCGACTGCCGCGGTCCAGGAGCATCGTGCCGGCTGCATGGAATTTCCGGTCCTGGTGAAGCCCGTGGCCGTGCGCGAACTGGGCGAGCTGCTCGAGGTTTTCAGGGAAATGAGATGACGCTGGCGCATTCGGCCCGCCATGCAAACGCCAAGAGGGGAAGAGGATGCGCTGGTTGTCGGAAAACGTCGATGTGCTGGTGGCGAGAGAGCGCGACACCGCCTCGGCGGCGGCCATCGACGTGGTCGTGGTGGGGTCGGGCTATGGCGGGTCCGTGGCGGCGCTTCGGCTTGCCAGGGAAGGCATCAGGGTCGTCCTGCTCGAGCGAGGCAGGGAGTATGGCGCTGGTGAATTTCCGGATGGGCTTGGCACAGCATTCGGTCACCTGCGGTTGGAAAGAGGCGCGACCGCCAACGTCGACGGCTACGAGTCGGGTCTGTTTGACATCCGGACGGGCCACGGCATCGGCGCGCTCGTTGGCAATGCGCTCGGGGGCACCAGCCAGATCAACGCCAACGTGATCCTGCGCCCTGACCCGCGGGTATTCGACAAGACCGGCCCGGCGGGCCGCCTCTGGCCCCAGGGCCTGTCAGGCAAGGATCTGGCCCCCTGGTACGGGCGCGCCGAGAGCGAACTCGGAGCCGAGCAGTTTTCCACGAGCCCCATGCACGAGCGCGACCCGGATCGCGGCGAAGGCGCACATGGCATCGATGTGGTCCCGGCCAAGTTCATGCGACTCGAGGAGATGGCGGAGCAACTGGGCCGGGCGGCTCCTGTGAACATGTCCTGCAAATTCGAGCAGGCCCGGCTGGCGGTATGCCTTGGGGCGGTGGGGGCCGCGGCGGTGAATTCGCAACCCGTCATGAGCGTCTGCACGGGCTGCGGCGACTGCGTCTCGGGATGCAATTACAACGCCAAGAAAACGCTGGCGCATACCTATCTGCCACGGGCAAGGGCCGCGGGGGCCGAAATGTATACCGGCGTATCCGTGTTGCGCCTGTCGAAGCAGGGCGACGATTGGCTCGTGCATTTCGTTGCCACGGATGCGCGCAAGGCGCAGCGTGGGGGGCTGGAGGTCCCCACGTACGCTTTGCGTGCCAGAAATGTCGTGCTCGCTGCCGGCACGTTCGGCAGCACGGAAATCCTGCTGCGCTCGCAGGCGAAGGGGGCGATCGAGTTCTCGCAGCAGCTGGGCAAGCGCCTTTCCACCAATGGCGACAACCTTTCCTTTGACTACATGCTTCGTCAGCGGGTCAACGGCGTGGGGGTCGGCGAAGCCGGAATCGCCGAGGAAGGGCATGCCGTCGGGCCCACCATCACCGGGATGATCAAGCTCGACCACAGGGAGGACGTGACCCGGAGCGTGCTGGTCCAGGACGGCGCCGTGCCCCGCGCCATCGCAGGCCTGTTCCACGAAATGATCACCACCGCCGCGGCGGTCGCGCAACTGGAATCCTGGGGCCATCGCGGATGGCCCAGGGAAGGCGCGCAGACCACGCCCATCACGGATGGGGCCAGCCTGACATCGCGCGGGCTTTCTCACACCCAGACGCTGCTCACCATGGGCCACGACAGGTCGGCGGGTGTCATCAAGTATGACGAGGCGTCCGACCAACTGCGGGTCGAATACTGCGCCAAGGAAAGCCAAAGGGTCGCAGACATCCAGTCGGAGCTGCTCAAGGCCGGG
>JAEWVY010000329.1 GCA_023396625.1 Pseudomonadota bacterium
GGCGTCGGACATCAGGAAACGGCGCCCCCTTGGTGGCGGTGGGTGTATTTAATATTCATAGCAAACTATCAAGTAACGACGCTGGATAAGCGCCATTTTTATTAAAAATCTCTATCCCGTGCCACGCCGGACCGGATCACCGCGCCAGCACCTCGGGATTGACCGGCGTCAGCGCCCGCCCCTGTGTCAGGGCGGCGATCAGATTGTCCGCCGCGAGCCGGGCCATGGCCAGCCGGGTCGGCCGCGTGGCGCTGCCGATGTGCGGTGTGAGCACCACGTTGGGCACGGTCAGCAGATCCGGGTGGACCCGCGGCTCACCCTCGAACACGTCCAGCCCCGCCGCGGCAAGGCGCCGCTCGCGCAGCGCCACGGCCAGCGCCGCATCGTCCACGATGCCGCCGCGCGCGATGTTCACAAGGGTCGCCGAGGGTTTCATGTGCGCCAGCTCGGCCGCGCCGATGGCGTGATGCGTCTCGGCGCAATAGGGCAGCACCAGCAGCAGGTGGTCAGCTTCGCGCAGCAACGCGTCCTTGCTGACATACCGGGCGCCGCACTGCGCTTCCAGCGCGGGATCGAGGCGCGAACGGTTGTGGTAGAGCACGCGCATGCCGAAGCCGTGCGCCCCGCGCCGGGCGATCGCCTGGCCAATGCGGCCCATGCCCAGAATGCCCAGCGTGGTGCCGTGCACCTCGGCGCCAAGAAACATGTCGTACGCCCACTTCGTCCAGTGTCCGGCGCGCAGGTAGTGTTCGCTTTCCGTCACACGTCGGGCCGTCGCAAGCAGCAGGGCGAAGCCGAAATCGGCCGTGGTCTCGGTCAGCACGCCGGGGGCGTTGGTCCCCAGCACACCCGCGGCCGTCAGTGCGGCGACGTCGAAGTTGTTGTAGCCGACCGCCATGTTGGCCACGACCCGCAGCCGCGGGCACGCGGCCAGCAGCTCGGCATCGATGCGCTCGCCGCCGGTGGTGAGGACCCCGACCTTGTCCTGCAGCCGCGCGATCAGCTGGGGCCGGCTCCAGACCTCGTCGGCAGGATTGGTCTCGACCTCGAAATGCGCGGCCAGCCGCTCCACGATTTCAGGAAACACCGCGCGGGCGATCAGGATGGCAGGTTTGCGCATGGCCAGGGCGGGATGTTCAGCGGAACCAGATCAGCGTCATGACAAGGAACAGCGGCACCAGCACGCCGACCGACCAGGCCATGTAGCCGAAGAAACCGGGCATCTTCACCCCGCGGTCCTCGGCAATGGCCTTGACCATCAGGTTGGGGGCGTTGCCGATGTAGGTGTTGGCGCCCATGAACACGGAGCCGGCGGAAATCGCCGCCAGTGTGGCGGCAAGCGGGCCCATCAGCACCTGCGGGTCGCCGCCGGCGGTGTTGAAGAACACGAGGTAGGTCGGCGCGTTGTCGAGGAAGGAACTGAGCGCGCCGGCGGCCCAGAAATACATCGCCGGATCGGGCGAGCCGTCGGGCCGCGTCACGGCGGAAACAATGGCGCCAAACGGCCCGTTCACGCCGGCCTTGAGCATGGCGATCACCGGAATGATGGTCAGGAAGATGCCCGCGAACAGTTTCGCCACCTCCTGCATCGGGCCCCAGGAGAACTGGTTGTCGTCGTGCACCTGCGCCGGCGTGAGCTTCAACGATACCAGGGTGACCAGGATCAGCCCCACGTCGCGGACCAGGCCCGGCAGCCCGACCTCGGTGCCGGCCAGGGAAAACGTGACCGGCGACTTCCACACCCCACTGAGCAGCACGAGGCCCACGACGACGCCGAGCAGCCAGAAATTGACGACCCCGTCGAAACCGATGCGGTGGGTGTCGGGCGTCGGGTCGACGGGGCGGACCTCCTCGCGACGGTGGTAGTACCACGCATCCAGCGCGTAGAACAAGGCCAGCAGGGTGCCGATCAGAAACAGGGTTTCAGGAAAGATGTGCCGCATTGTCCAGAAGAAATCCACCCCCTTGAGGAAGCCGAGAAAAAGCGGCGGATCGCCCAGCGGCGTCAGCGACCCCCCGGCATTGGAGACGATGAAGATGAAGAACACCACCACGTGCGCCTTGTGGACCCGGTTGTCGTTGGCCCGGATCAACGGACGGATCAGCAGCATGGAGGCGCCGGTGGTGCCCATGAGGCTGGCGAGCACCGCGCCGATGGCGAGCAGACCGGTGTTCAGCGCCGGGCTGCCATGCAGGTTGCCGCGAATGAAGATGCCACCGGCCACGGTGAACAACGCCGTCAGCAGAATGATGAACGGCAGGTACTCCGCCAGCAGCGCGTGCGCGAGGCCCGCGCCCGCGGCGGCGGGACCGTGGATCAGCGCAAACGGCAGCAGGAACACCAGCGCCCAGCCGGCCGCCACCTTGCCAAAATGGTGGTGCCAGAAAAACGGCGCCAGCAGCGGCATCAGCGCGATCGACAGCAGGATGCCCGCGAAGGGAACACCCCACAGCACCGACAGCTGGCTGCCGTCGAGTTCGGCCGCGAGCGCGAGGCCGGGCCAGCACCCCAGCAGGGCGAACAGGGAAAAAAGTCGTTTGAATCGCATGCCTGGGTGTCCTGTCTCCGGTCGTTTTTCTAAAAGCCCCTGAAACGCGAAGCATAGCGGGAGAACACCCGCGCTCGCCGGTCAGGACGCGTCGCCAATCTCGAACACCTGCCGCAGGTAGGCCAGGTATTTTTCATCGTCGCACATGCCCTTGCCCGGGGTGTCCGACAACTTGGCCACCGGCTGGCCATTGCAGCGCACCATCTTGATGACGATCTGCAGCGGCACATGGGCCGGAGGGTCCCCCAGATCGTTGGTCAGGTTGGTGCCGATGCCGAACGCCAGGTGGCAGCGCCCCTTGAAGCGGCCGTAGAGCTCGACGATGCGCGGTATGGTCAGCGCGTCGCTGAAGATCAGTGTCTTGGTGCGCGGATCGACGCGGTTCTTCGTGTAGTGCTCGATCATGCGTTCGCCCCAGGCAAACGGGTCGCCGCTGTCGTGGCGTGCGCCATCGAACAGCTTGCAGAAATACATGTCGAAATCGCGCAGGAAGGCATTGATCCCGTACACGTCGCTCAACGCGATCCCCAGGTCGCCCCGGTATTCACGGGCCCACTGCTCGAAGCCGAACACCTGGCTGTCGCGCAGCCGCGGGCCCAGCGCCTGGCAGGCTTGAAGGTACTCGTGGGCCATGGTCCCCAGCGGCGTGAGCCCCAGCTTCATCGCGAACAGCACATTGCTGGTGCCGGCGAACTGCCCTGCGGTTCCGGTGCCGAGCCGGGCCACGAGCACGCGCAGCACCTCCTCGTGCCAGGCCTTGGAGAAGCGCCGGCGCGTGCCGTAGTCGGCGATGCGCAACTCCTCCAGGCCCGGGCCGTGCAGTTGGGCGATCTTGGCGTCCAGACGCCGGCGTCCTTCGATGAAATCGGGCACGGGCTCGACATTTCGGAAATACACCTCGTTGACGATGGCCAGCACAGGAATCTCGAACAGGATCGTGTGCAGCCAGGGTCCGCGGATCGCGATGTCGAGATCACCCGACGGCAGCGCGGTGACATCGATGTATTTCTCGTTCAGCCGGAACAGCCCGAGAAAGTCCACGAAATCGCTTTTGATGAAACGCATGGAGCGCAGGTAGGCCAGTTCGGCGTCCTGAAAATGCAGGCTGCACAGCGAGCGGATCTCGTCGCGGATTTCCGTCGCGAACGGCGCCAGCGCCACGCCCGGGGTGCGACACCGGAACCGGTATTCCACCTGCGCCTGCGGAAACTGATGCAGCACCACCTGCATCATGGTGAACTTGTAGAGATCGGTGTCGAGAAGGCTGGTGATGATCATCGCGGCGCTTTGCTCGGTGGGACGGGCCACCCGGGTCGGCTTGGCAGTGTAAGGGAATGCCGCCCGCCGCGGGCTCAATCCCCCAGGCGCCCACTGACCAAGGTCAGCACCCGGTCAGCCCGTCTGGCCAGGACATGGTTCTGTTCGGCCACCAGCATCGCCATGCCCTCGGACCGCAGCGCCAGCAGCGCATCCCGGATCGCCTCCACCAGGACCGGGGCGATCCCCTCGCAGAGTTCGTCGAGCAGCAGCAGCGTCGGCGCCGTCATCAGCGTGCGGCCGATGGCGAGCATCTGCTGCTCGCCACCGCTCATCTGGCTGGCACGGCGCGACAGCATCGCGCCCAGCGCAGGGAACAGGGCCAGCACCCGCGCCTCGCGGGCTGCCGCGTCGCCGCGCGCCGCGATATGCAGGTTCTCGCGCACGGTCAGCGCCCCGAACAGCCGCCGGTCCTCGGCCACGTAACCGAGTCCCATCTGCGCCCGCCGGTGCGGCGGCCAGCCGGCAATGCTTCTGTTTTTATAGCTGATGATCGCCGCCTGATGCTGGATCATCCCCATGACGGCTTGGAAGAATGTCGATTTCCCGGCCCCGTTGAGGCCCTGGAGCACCACCAGTTCACCCGGGCTCACGGTGAGCGACACCTCGAACAGCGCCTGCGCTGCCCCATGCCAGGCGTCGAGCGCACGCACCTCAAGCATTCGGGGCCTCTTCCGGTGACCAGTCGCCGAGGTAGCTGCGGCGCACGTGTTCGTCACGCGCCACGGCCGCGGGCGGCCCTTCGGCGGCCAGCACGCCATCGATGAGCACCAGCACCCGGTCGGCCGTGCCGAAGACCGCGTCCATATTGTGTTCCGTGTAGAGCACCGCCGCCCCCTCGCGCGCCAGCGACTTCACCAGGGCCATCATCGCGGCACGCTCGGGTGCCGCCAGGCCCGCGGCCGGCTCGTCGAGCAGCAGCAGACGTGGCCCCCGGGGTGGCAGGCCGGCCAGCGCGATGGCCAGTTCCAGCCGTTTCTTCGCGCCATAGGGCAGGTTCATGGCCTCGGCCCGCGCGAGCGGCGCCAGATCGACCTGCGCGAGCCGCGCCAGGGCCGGTGCCGGCGCCACGTCGGCGAGCCGGTCCCAGGCGCGCAGCCCGCGCGGCGCCGCGAGCAGCAGTTGCAGGTTCTGCCGCACCGTGAGGGCCTCGAAAGTCTGCGCCACCTGGAAGGTGCGCGCCACCCCCAGTTTCTGGCGCCGCGCCGGCGCCAGGCGATCGATGCGCTGGCCGGCCCAGGCCACCTCCCCCGCATCGGGCAGCTGCTGGCCCGCGATGCAGGCAAAGCAGGTGGATTTCCCCGCGCCATTGGGGCCGATCAACGCCACGCATTCCCCGGGCTCGACCGCGAAACTCACCCCCTTGAGAGCCTGCACCCCGCCGTATCGCTTGCTGAGATCGCGCACTTTCAGGTTCATCGCGCGCCCTCCAGCCGCCCCCGCGCCCTCTCGCCGACCGCCGCGAAGCGCCCCAGTAGGCCCGTGGGCGAGCTCACCATGATGACCATCACCAGCATTCCCAGCGCGCCACGCCAATAGTCACGCAACCAGGGCACGCTGCTGCCCAGCTCGGCGCTGGCCCAGGTCAGCACCGCGCTGCCCAGGGCCGCGCCCCAGAGCTGGTGCATGCCACCGAGCAGGATCACCAGCAGAGCATCGAGCGACGTCGCCACGCTGGCCGCCGTGGGGAAGACCGCGCCCTTGTGCGCCGCCGCCAGCCCGCCGGCGAGCCCCGCCAGCACCGCGCTCTCGACGAACACCCGGTAGCGGATCCAGGTGACCGGCAGGCCGCTGGCCGCCGCCCGCAGCGGCGCGTCGCGCACCGCCTGCATCGCCGCGCCCAAAGTGGACCCCGCCAGACGCCCAAGCGCGGCCACGGACAGCGCGGCAATGCCCGTCAGCAACGCGAAGAACACCCCGCGCCCCTCCGCGTCGATCAGCCGCAAACCGATCAGGCCGTTGTCCCCGCCCGTGAACGCCACCCATTGCGTGGCCGCCGCCCAGACCACCTGCGCCAGCGCCAGGCTCAGCATCGCCAGGTACACCCCGCTGCTGCGCACCACGGCCGCGCCGAACACGGCCGCCACCGCCGCCGCCAGGCCGCAACCCGCGGCCAGCGCCCCCGGCAGCGTGGCCCCCCAATGCAGGTGCGCGAGTGCCGCGCCATAGGCACCCAGCGCAAAGAAGGCCGCATGGCCGAAGCTGACCAGTCCACCCAGCGCCAGCATCGACTGCAGGCTCACGCCGAAGATCAGCAGGATCAGCGCGTCCGAAGCCAGCGCTTGCGCATACTCCCCATCGAGCCAGCCGCCCACCAGAACACCGACGATCGCTATCAATACAATAGCTGAAAGATTCCATTTGACGCTGGGAACATGGAATTTTTGCACTTTTTCCCTGGGCGCGGCCTCTGCCGGCGCCCCACCCAGTCCCTGCGGGCGCACGGCCAGCACCGCCGCCATGGCGAGAAACACCAGCACCAGCGTCGCCTGCGGCCACAGGCTCACGCCCAGCGCATGGACCACCCCGATCAACAGCGCCGCGAAGAACGCACCGCCAATGCTGCCGAGCCCCCCCGTGACCACCACGACAAAGGTCTCGACGATCACGTTCACATCCATCTGCAGGTGCGCCGGCTCGCGGGGCAGCTGCAGCGCCCCTCCCAGCCCCGCCAGGGCGCAGCCCAGCACCACGGCGCCGAGCATCAGCGGTGCGGGGTTCACGCCCAAGGCGTCGAGCATGGCCCGGTCGGCCGTGGCGGCACGCAGGCGCCGGCCAAAGCGCGTGCGCGACAGCAGGCCGTGCAAACCCCACCAGACCAGCGGCCCCAGCGCCAGCGTCGCCAGTTGCCACGCCGGCACGAACTCCCCGCCCAGCTCGACCGCCCCCCGCAGTCCCGGGAACCGGGGCGCGAACACCTCCTGCGGGCCCAGGCTCCAGCGCATCGCGTCGCCCAGCGTCAAGGCCAGCCCGAAGGTGGCGACGAGCTGGTAGAGCTCTGGCGCGCCGGCCATGCGGCGCAGCAGCAGGATTTCGGTCAGTGCCCCCGCCAGCGCGGCGGCGGCGGCGCCAAGCAGCATGGCCAGCGCATACAGCCACGCGCTTTCGCCCCAGGCGGGGAACCAGTCGACCACCCAATGCGCCGTCACCAGCGCGCCCAGCATGAAGAAGCTGCCATGCGCGAAATTGACGATGCGCGTGACGCCAAAAATCAGCGTCAACCCTGCGGCCATCAGGAACAGCGTGGTGGCGTGGCTCAGGCCATTGAGGCCCTGGATGGCCAGAAAACTCAGGGACACGGCGGCAGCGGGCGTAGGCAGGACGCGAACACAGCCAGCCTCATTCCACCCAGTGGGTGAACGACCCCGGGTCCACCCGCGACGTCTGGAAATGGTTCACGGGCGCCTGTTCGTCGGCGTACCCGAGCGACATGCCGCACACCAGCATCTCGCCTTCACCGGCGCCGATGAACGGCAGGATGATCCGCGCGTAGAGATTCCACGCCGCCTGCGGGCAGGTGTGCAGTCCGCGCGCGCGCGCGACGACCATGATGTTCTGCAGGAACATGCCGTAGTCGAGCAGGCTGCCGCGGCCCATGATGGTGTCGATGGTGAACATCAGGCCCACCGGCGCGTCGAAAAAGCGGAAATTGCGCTGGTGCTGGGCGTGCATCCTGTCGCGGTCGCCCTTGCCAATGCCCAGCACACCGTACAGGCCGAAGCCGCACTCCCGCCGTCGCTCGATATAGGGGCTGACCCATTTTTCCGGGTAATAGTCATAGGCCTCGTGGAATTCACCCGCCCGGGCCGGGTCGGCAACCACGGCGTCGTGGGCGGCGCAGACCAGGTTCACCAGTTGCTCCCGCTTCGCCCCCTGCAGCACATAGACCTTCCATGGCTGCGTGTTCGTGCCGCTGGGCGCCCGGCTGGCCACGCGCAGGATGTCCTCCAGCAGCGCGCGATCCACCGGGCGCGGCAGAAAGGCCCGGGCCGAGAACCGGCTTTCCACGGCGGCATCGACACTGGCCGGATCGGCCACCACGGTGCTGACCTGAGGGGTGGGGACAGGGTTCATTCGAGTTTCTCCAGAACAGCTCGCAACGGGAGCGACAGCGGCACCGGGCGGCGCGTCGCCCGGTCCACGTAGACATGAACGAAATGCCCTTTCGCGGCCGTCAGAGGCTCGCCGTGCGCGAACAGGCCGACCTCGTAGCGCACGCTGGAAGCCCCCATGTGGGCCACACGAATGCCCGCCTCCACCCGCTGGGGGAAAGCCAGCGGGGCGAAGTAGTTGCAGCGGGTCTCGATCACCAGGCCAATGGTTTCACCGCGCTCGATGTCCAGCACGCCCTGGGCGATCAGGTAGGCATTCACCGCCGTGTCGAACCAGCTGTAATACACCACGTTGTTGACGTGACCATAGACGTCGTTGTCGCTCCAGCGCGTGGTGATCTCGTGAAAGACCCGGTAGGCGCCGCGCGGCTCCGCCCCGGGCCAGGTGGCCCCCGGCGCCCTGGACAACAGGGATTTGTCGGCATGCTCGTTCATGCCATCTCATTCTGCCAGCCTCGGCTGGCGGCACGGCGCGGCCATGACAAACCGCGGTTTCAGGGAAGCGCCTCTAATTTGCTGCGACGCAACAAAAAACACTTGCAATTGTCCGCGAGCCCCCTAAAATTCACCCCCATGCTGCACTGCAACATATCGGACGCTCAGCCGGTTCCAGCGCAGTTCCCTGAAACCTTTTTGGAGAATGCACCATGCTGACTGCTGAACAAATCCTGGCCTCCCACAAAGCCAATGTCGAAACGCTGTTTGGCCTGACCAACAAGGCGTTCGAAGGCGTGGAGAAGCTCGTCGAACTCAACGTGAGCGCCGCCAAGGCCATGCTCGCCGATTCCGCCTCGCAAACCCAGGCCGCGCTTGGCGTGAAGGACGCGCAGGAACTGCTGGCGCTGCAAGCGGGCCTGTTCCAGCCCCTGGCCGAGAAGGCCGCAGCCTACAGCCGCCACCTCTACGACATCGCCTCGGGCACCACGACCGAGTTCGCCAAGGCCTTCGAAGGCCAGGCCTCGGACGTGCAGAAGCAATTCACCAGCCTGGTCGAAAACGCCGCCAAGAACGCACCCGCCGGCTCTGAAACCGCCGTGGCCGTGATGAAGAGCGCCGTGGCCGCTGCGAACAACGCCTATGAATCCGTGCAGAAGGCGGTCAAGCAAGCCAGCGAAGTGGCCGAAGCGAATTTCAACGCCGTGGCCAGCACGGCCGTCAACGCCAGCAAGACCACCACGGCCAAGAAGCGCTGATCTCCCTGCGCGCCCTGTGCATTTCTGGAGCGTGCACTCTACACAGGGCGTGGTTTTCAGGCAGAATTTGATTCATGGAAGTTGGTGAGGTTGCCACTTCCGCGCAAGTTGTCTCCTCGGATCCTTTCGCAACCTCAAGGTTCAGGGATCCCTTCAAGGGCTGGTCGCAAGACCGGCCCTTTTTTTGTCCGGTCTAGGAACCCGCCAGCAGTTGCCTCAGCTTAGGCAGGGCCTGCTGCATCGCCAGACGCCCCGCTTCGATGGCCCGCTGCCGGGCGCCGAAGTCGGCGCTGCCCACGTCAGCGAGCACCGGACGCACGACGATGTCGGCCTCGCGCAACTCGAAACGGTTGATGCTGCGGGCCATGATGGCAAAGGTCTGCAGCAGGATCTGCAGCGAGCCGTCGGCCGGGTTGGCCTCGGGCGCGCTGGAGATGTCGACCGCCAGCACGACACCGGCGCCCATCTCGCGGGCCTGCCGCACGGGCACGGGCGATACCAGCCCGCCATCGACGTATTCGCGCCCGGAAATCCTGACCGGCTGAAACACCGAGGGCACGGCACTGGACGCACGCACCGCCGTGCCCGTGTCGCCGCGGCGAAACAACACGCCCTGGCCGTTGTGCAGGTCCGTGGCCACAATGCCCAGCGGCAGCGGCATGTCTTCGATCAGGCGCTGACCGGTCTGCGCGTTGACATAGCGCGCCAGGGCCTCGCCGCGCAGGGCGCCGCGTCCGAACAGCGGCAGCGTCCAGTCGGTGAAGGTGGCTTCTTCCAGGGTGTTGGCCAACTGCCTCAGCTGCGCACCGCTCTTGCCGCTGGCGTAGAGCGAGGCCACGAAGCTTCCGGCCGAGGTGCCCACCACGAGCGACGGCCGGATGCCGGCCTCTTCGAGCACCTCGATCACCCCCACGTGCGCGAACCCGCGCGCCGCGCCGCCGCCCAGCGCCAGTCCCAGCCGCGGCGGCGGCTTCACGCCGGGGGCCGGCGGAGGGCGGTCCGCCGGTGGGCTGGCGCAGCCCGCCACCCACAGGGCCGTCAGCCAGAACACCCCGACGCGGACGCGGCGCACCCACGGGCGGCTGAAGGCCTGTCTCCAGGGCAACGGTGGAAGCTTTCGGGGTCTATCTACGCGGGCCATGGCGGTATTGTCGGGCCTCGCGCCCTCGGGAATCGCCATCCCACGCATCCCGCATAATTGACGTTTACGTCAACGTCAACAATTTTTCCGGAGAAACTCATGCAGATTCAAGGCAAGGTGTTCATCGTCACCGGCGGCGCTTCGGGGCTGGGGGAAGGCACGGCCCGCATGCTGGCCGCCCAGGGTGCCACGGTGGTGGTGGCCGACATGCAGGTCGACAAGGGCGAAGCCGTGGCCCGGGAGATCGGCGGCGCTTTCGTGCCCTGCGACGTCAGCAGCGAGGCCGATGGCCAGGCCGTGGTGGCCAAGGCCGTGTCCCTGGGCAAGCTCGTGGGCCTGGTCAACTGCGCCGGCATCGCCCCGGCCGAAAAAACCGTGGGCAAGGCCGGCGCGCACAGCCTCGCCCTGTTCAGCAAGACCATCACGGTCAACCTGATCGGCAGCTTCAACATGATCCGCCTGGCTGCCGACGCCATGTGCAAAAACGAGCCCGAATCGACCGGCGAGCGCGGCGTGCTGATCTCCACCGCCAGCGTGGCGGCCTACGACGGTCAGATTGGTCAGGCGGCCTATGCCGCGTCCAAGGGCGGCGTGGTCGGCATGACGCTGCCGATCGCGCGCGACCTGGCGCGCAACGGCATCCGCAACATGACCATCGCCCCTGGCATTTTCGGCACCCCCATGCTGTTCGGCATGCCCCAGGAGGTGCAGGATGCGCTGGCCGCGGGCGTGCCCTTCCCCAGCCGCCTGGGCACCCCCGAGGACTATGCCAAGCTCGTCCGACACATTCTCGAGAACGACATGCTCAACGGCGAGGTGATTCGCCTGGACGGAGCCATTCGTCTGGCGCCACGATGAGCCGCTGGTGTGAAGCTCCTCCCAGGATACTACTTTAGTTATAGCAAAAAATGACCATTCCACGCTGGAAACAGGTCGTTTTTATTCAATAACCGCTGCCCCGGGCCACGCCACGGCGGCAGGGTTCCCTCGGGGCCGGTGCGGGCCCACCCGGCGGTATGATTCCCCGCCCGAGGTCCTCTCGACTTCCCGCCATCCCAATTCTCCGGAGACTACACAATGCAACGACGCCTGATTCTTGCCGGCGGCCTGGCCGCCACCCTGCCCCAATGGGCCTTTGCGCAAGGCGTGGAAAAAGCCAAGCTCACGATCGCCGTGGGCGGCAAGAACCTGCTGTACTACCTGCCGCTGACGATCGCCGAACAGCTGGGCTACTTCAAGGCCGAGGGGCTGGACGTGACCATCGTGGACTTCGCTGGCGGCTCCAAGGCGCTGCAGGCCGTCGTGGGTGGCAGTGCCGACGTGGTGTCGGGCGCTTTCGAGCACACGCTGAACATGCAGCTCAAGGGCCAGCCGATGCGCGCCTTCGTGCTTCAGGGTCTGGCGCCGCAGATCGTGCTGGGCGTCAACCCCAAAACCCTGCCCAACTACAAGAGCCTTGCCGACCTCAAGGGCAAGAAAATCGGCGTCTCGGCCCCGGGCAGCTCCACCAACATCGTGGCGAACTTCGTGCTCGCCAAGGCCGGCCTCAAGCCGACCGATGTGTCCATCATCGGCGTGGGCGCGGGCAACGGGGCGGTGGCGGCAATGCGCGCCGGCCAGATCGACGCCATCAGCAACCTCGACCCGGTCATCACGCTGCTGCAGCGCTCGGGCGACCTGAAGG
>JAEWVY010000415.1 GCA_023396625.1 Pseudomonadota bacterium
ACCAATGTCTATGCCCTGTACGACCCCACGCCCATCTACAGGGAATACACGTTGCGCCGCGATTACGACGTCTATAACCTTGTCGATCAATATCAGGTGACGACAACGGTGACCGGCACGACCACCACCACGGTGACCGGCGTCATCTATGCCCGGGTGCGCGTCTGCGACGATAGCGAAAAGACCACCCGCACCGACCTGTGCGCGCGCTATCCCGACGGAAACTACAAGCCCGTCGGAGAAATCCAGCGCAATGCGCTGGGCACCCGGATCGCTGCGTTCGGTTACCTGGCCGACGATGTCACCACGCGTTATGGCGGTGTCCTGCGCGCGCCGATGAACTATCCCGGCCCGATCTACAACGACACGAACGGCCAACCACAAGCCAACTCGCAGGGCGAATGGAATGCCAACAACGGCGTCTTCGCCGCCAACCCAAGAAGCGCTGCGGAAGGCGTCAGCGGCGTGATCAACTACCTCAACAAGTTCGGCACAACGAGCACGCCGGGCTATTACAAGACCTACGACTCGGTGGGCGAGTTGTACTATGAAGCGCTGCGCTATTTCCAAGGATTGGGCCCCAGCGCCGCCGCGACGTCCGGCATGACCACGGCAATGAAGGATGGATACCCGGTCTACACCACGTGGACCGACCCAGTGCAGAACGCCTGCGAGCGACGCAACTTCATTCTGACCATCGGCGATGTGAATACCTGGTTCGACAAGCAGTTGCCTGGCCATAAGTCGCCCAACGGGGTGAATGAAACCGCCACGGACCCGGCGCGGGCCGCACTGGCCATTCCCGGCTCGACTGATCAGTTCGACGCGGTGTACTGGACCGATCTGCTTTCCGGGTTCGAAACCAACACATCGAAGTCCTACACGGATGCGCTGGGCCGCGCCCAGAACACGCTCGGCAACCCGAACCCGAACGCCTCCAATGGCGCCCTCGCGACCACGTCCACCGGGGCGTCCGGGGCGAGTTTCTACTGGGCCGGCGCCGCCTATTGGGCCAACACTCAGCCGATCCGAAAAGACAACGACGCCGCCGGCCTGAACATGAAAGATATCCGCGTCAAGACCTTTTCCATCGACGTCGACGAATACGGCAACGGCAGCATCGAGGACGACAATCCGCGCGGCATCCGGCCCAGGCGCAGCAGTTTCTATCTTGCCGGAAAATATGGCTGGTTCAATGATTCCAACCTGGACGGCAACCCGTTCAAAGCCTCCGGCGGCCTGACCAACAACACCGAATGGGAAGATCCTGCCGCACCCAACACACCGGATGGCTACGTTATCGCCAGCCAGGCGCAAAAGATGATCAACGGCATCCGCAAGTTCTTTGCCGCCGCGACGAGCCAGCGTGGCGCGGTCTCGGTGTCCGCAGTCAGCACTTCGCGCTTCACCGCCAGCACGCTGGAGGGCGACTTCTTCGCACCGCAATTCAACCCGGGTGACTGGTCCGGCACCGTGCAGAAGTCGAGCTTGCGCCTCAATACCACCACCGGCTCCGTGGAGTCCACGCTGGGCGTGCAGTGGGATGCGGGCGCCATTCTGGCCGCGGCTGCACTCACGAGCACGACCACTGTCGCTGCGCCCTATGTCAAACCGGCCGACCGGAAAATCGTGACCATGGCCACCGTGGGCGGCGTCACAGGCGGGGTGCTATTCGACGTGGCCCACAAGGACTCACTGGACACCGAGGTTCTCGCGTCCCTGAATACCAACCCATTGACAGGGGTCACGGACGACCTCGCCGAACAGCGCATCAACTGGTTGCGTGGAGATCACAGCAATGAGCTTTCATCATTGGGGGGCACTTTACGGCGCCGATCCAACGTCATGGGCGACATCATCAACTCCGGGCCAGTCTACAAGCAGGGCGCCGACACGGCGCTGTCCGGGCCAGGCTATCTAAGCTTCTCGCAAACCGTGGTCAACCGGACGGCAACGATTTATGTCGGCGCCAACGATGGCATGCTCCATGCCTTCCGGGCGAGCGATGGCATGGAATTGTTTGCCTACATTCCCCGCGCGGTGTCCACCCATTTGAACAAGCTGACCCATCCAAACTATATTCATCGCCCGTACGTGGACGGCATTCCTCAAGTCGGGGAGGCACAGGTGAATACCAGCTGGAAAACCCTGCTTGTTTCCGGCATGGGAGGTGGCGCCAATGGCGTGTTTGCGCTGGACGTGACCGACCCGACGAATTTTGGCCCCAGCAATGTCATGTTCGAATTCACGGACGCCGACGATCCTGACATGGGCAGCGTGCTCACGCAACCAGCCCTGGTCAAGCTCCGGGTGCCGGGAAGCAGTGGCAACCCGGACACCTACAAATGGTTCGTCGCCGTCGGCAGCGGGTACAACAACTACAAGGCCGATGGGGCCGCCAGCAGCACCGCCGCGCAAGCCATGTTCTTCCTGAGCGTGGACAAACCCGCAGGGGAGGCGTGGCAGTCCGGCACGAACTACTTCAAGCTGGTGCTGCCCGTGGCAAGCACCGCGACAGCCAACGGCCTGATGAACCCCGGGATCTACGCCGGCCCCCAAGGCGATGCACGCATTCTTTACGCGGGGGATCTGCAAGGGAATGTCTGGAAATTCGACTTGAGCGCCGGCATAAACGCGACCAATCTCGCGGCATCGGTGTTTTCCTCTGGAGGGAGCTACAAACCGATTTTCGTCGCGACGACCACCAACGACGGCACGACACGGCAACCCATCACCACCACACCCCAGGTGGTGGAGGCAAACGGCACGGGATACATGGTGATCTTCGGTACCGGCAAATTCGTCGAACCCTCCGACACCACGACCGCGGACCAGCAATCGATCTATGGCGTCTGGGATTCGATCGAAACCTCGGCGGCTGACTTCACCGTCGAGCGCAGCGAGTTGTTCGAACGCGTGGCGACCCTCTCGGGAACCTCGGTCAGCCTGACCACGACCACATTCACGTTCGGCAAGGACAGCGGTGAAAAGCGCGGGTGGTACATCAACCTGCCCGCGACGCGCGAACGCATTTCGGTGGAATCCGCGCTGGGCATCGGTGCCGTGGCGTTCCGGGCCGCGATTCCAGAAGGGACCTGCTCAGGCGACGGATCTCAACGTTCCTACTGCCTCAATCCCGTCTTTGGCACCAGCGTGGGTTGCGACATGACGGCGTCACCAGGGATTCCGAGTGCGCCAAAAATCTTCCAGATCGAGATAGGATCGCCCTATTCACCACGAAAACCGACCGGCTTGCGCACAGTCACCGTCAAGCAGCAAGCCGTGGGCTCCAGCACCCGGATCACGGATGCGGGCAATGTCGTGGTCACGGGGCACAACCTGCAAAATATCACCATTCCCGCCGGCCGCATGAGCTGGCGCGAACTCCGGCATTAGACGGTCGAATGCAACAAGGCAATTCATGAACACTGGAACCAGGCCACAGACTTTTCGGATCAGCGGTTTCACGCTGATCGAACTCATGATTACCGTGGCCATCGTTGGTATTCTGGTCGCCATTGCCTACCCGGCATACACCAGCCAGATCGCCAAAGGCCGGCGAGCCGAATGCCGTGGCGGACTCATGCAGGCCATGCAACAGCAAGAGCGTTACTACACACAGTACAACGCCTACGCCGCCTTCAGTGCGGCATCCGCGGCGTCCGCGCCCATTCGCGCGTTCTCGGGCGATACCGCCGCCGCGAGTGCCTGCACGCTCACCGCGGCATCCTGTGGCACAGGCCTGTCGGACTGCGTGCAAATGACAGGCGAGATGGCGCGGCCCGACCCGGCTGGCGTCACGCACCTGATGCTCGACAGCAACGGCAGCAAGGACTGCAAGATCAACAACACCCTTCTGGACCACAGCGCGACCGCCTACCGCGCATCGTGCTGGCCGTTCTGACGTGGAAAGCACCATGCGCCCATACGGTTTCACGCTGATCGAACTCCTGGTCACGATGGCGCTGGCAGCAGTCCTTCTGATGCTGGCCGTGCCAGGCATGCAGGCCCTGATGGCGAACCAGCGCCTGAGTTCTGCCTCCAGCAACCTGCTGGCCTCGGCCATGCAAGCACGGAGTACGGCGCTCAAGGCGAATCAGCGCGTCATCGTTCAGCCGCTCGACGGGACCGATTCGACCGATGGAGACTGGAGCCAGGGCTGGCGTGTCTACCTGGACAAGACTGAAAACAGCACATTCGACAGCGGGACCGACACCCTGGTGCTGACCCAAGAGGCTTTGCCAGACGGCATTTCCGTGACGAAGGTGACCGGCACCAACAACTTTTTTGGGTATAACGGCACCGGCTTCCTCGCCTCGATCGGTGGATCGGCCAACGCCACCTGGAAACTGACATCCTCCGCCACGGATCGCGAAAAATATCTGGTGATCGAACGCACTGGACGGGCCCGCGTGTGCGACCCCAAGGTGGTCGCCAATTGTCCATCGTGAACCAGTCCGTATGAGTCTTGCCGGCATTGCCGCGGCGCTGGAACTTGCGTCTCGTTGCGTTCGCCTCACGTCCCCCAATCCACACGTCGGCTGCGTGCTGACCACGCCTTCAGGAGGGATCATCGGCCGGGGCCACACTCAGCACACAGGAGGACCTCACGCCGAGATCATGGCCTTGCGCGACGCCGCTGCCCAGGGACATCCGGTCGCGGGCGCCACTGCCTATGTCACGCTGGAGCCCTGTGCCCATCAAGGACGGACCGGCCCCTGTTGCGACGCCCTGATCGCCGCCGGCATCAGAAAAGTCGTCGCGTCCATTGCCGATCCGAACCCTCTGGTCGCGGGGCGTGGGTTTGCCCGCCTGCGCGCCGCAGGCATCGAGGTGGAGGTGGGTCCCGGCGCGGAGGAGTCGCGCCAACTCAACATCGGGTTCTTCAGCCGCATGATCCGCAAAACGCCCTGGGTGCGCATGAAGGTCGCCGCGTCGCTGGATGGCCGGACGGCGCTCGACAACGGCCAGAGCCAATGGATCACATCCTCGGCGGCCCGGGCGGACGGCCACGCCTGGCGGGCACGTGCCTGCGCGATGCTCACAGGCATCGGCACGGTGATCGAGGACAACCCAAGGCTGGATGTGCGCCTGGTCGAAACAACCCGCCAGCCTCATGTGGTGGTGGTCGACAGCCGACTGCAGACCCCCCCGGACGCGCGTCTCTTTCTCGAAGGACGTCGAACCCTGATCTACACCGCACGGGACGATGCCAGTCGCCAGGCTGCGCTGGAAGCCCGGGGGGCCCAGGTCATCGCGCTGCCCAACACCAACGGCAAGGTCGATCTGGCCGCCATGCTGCACGACCTGGCCAACCGGGAAATCAATGAATTGCACGTCGAGGCGGGGGAAAAACTCAATGGTTCA
>JAEWVY010000423.1 GCA_023396625.1 Pseudomonadota bacterium
GAGGACTACATTCGGGCGCTTGAACAACGCCGGGATGGTGTGGCCACGTCGTTGCCGTTGTCGCTTTACGTTCACATCCCGTTTTGTGAATCGTTGTGCTATTACTGTGCCTGCAACAAGATCATCACCAAGCATCACGAACGCGCGGTGGATTATTTGCGGTACCTCAGCCGTGAGGTGGATCTCCACACGGCGCATCTCGGAAGGGGGCAGACGGTATCCCAGCTGCATCTCGGTGGCGGTAGCCCGACATTTCTCGGTGACGGCGAATTGCGCGAGCTGATGGACATGCTTCGGCGCAGCTTCAATCTGGCGCCTGGGGGAGAGTATTCGATTGAAATCGATCCGAGGACGGTCGATGAGAAGCGCTTGACGGTGCTTGCTGAACTCGGATTCAATCGCCTCAGTTTCGGTGTGCAGGACTTTGAGCCCGCCGTGCAGAAGGCGGTTCACCGGATTCAACCTGCAGAGCAAGTGTTCTCGCTCATGGAATCTGCCCGGCGGCTGGGGTTTGAATCGGTGAATGTGGACCTGATATATGGCCTGCCCCGTCAAACGCCGGAATCCTTCGAGCGGACGCTGGCGCAGGTGGTGGAACTTAAGCCCGATCGCATCGCCCTGTACGCGTATGCCCATCTGCCCGAGAGGTTCAAGCCGCAACGCCGCATCAGCAGCGCCGAGCTGCCGAACGCGGCCTCCAAGGTGTCGATGTTGTCCCGTTCCCTGGAAGTCTTCCTTGCGGCGGGCTACGTGTACATCGGAATGGACCATTTTGCGTTGCCCAATGACGCCTTGGCCGTGGCCAAGCGGCAAGGGCGCCTGCATCGCAATTTTCAGGGTTACAGCACGCAGCCGGATTGTGATCTCATCGCGCTGGGTGTTTCCGCGATCGGCCGCGTGGGCGCCACCTACAGCCAGAACGCCAAGACGTTGGAAGAATATTACGACCTGCTCGATCAGGGGCGTTTGCCGGTCGTTCGTGGTCTGGCGGTGTCGCGCGATGACCTGCTGCGGCGTGCCGTGATCATGGGGCTGATGTGCCAGGGTCAGGTGCAGTTCGAATCCATCGAGTTGGGGTTCCTGGTGGACTTCAGAAGCTACTTCGCGCCAGAGCTGGCGGCCCTGGCAGGTCTTGCAGACCAAGGGCTGGTGAACATCAATGACCAGGGAATTCAGGTCACCCCGGAGGGCTGGTTCTTCGTGCGTGCCATCGCCATGGTGTTCGACCGCTACCTGCAGGCAGACCGGACGCGGGCGAAGTTTTCCAAGATCATTTGATCCGCCCGCGGCCCATGCAGACTTCCCTGGTCGCGACCGCGGCAATCATGGGTTTGGCCGGGGGGCCGCATTGCATCGCCATGTGCGGCGCGGCCTGTGCGGGCATAGGACAGGCCGCCGGCGACCGGAGCACTTCGGCCATGGGGCTGTTCCAGTTTGGCCGAATTCTGGGTTATGCGGTGCTTGGCGCGCTGGCTGCGGCGTCTGTGCAGGGCTTGGGGTGGTTGACGACTCAAACCGCCGCATTGCGTCCTGCCTGGACGCTGCTGCACATGGCGGCGATCGCGCTGGGACTGCTTCTGCTGTTTCAGGCGCGGCAACCCGCCTGGCTGGATGTCGCGGCACGAAAGGTGTGGACCCATGTGCGCGCATTCAATGTTCGTTGGGGCCGCACAGCACCCCTGATGATCGGTGTGCTCTGGGCGTTCATGCCCTGCGGTTTGCTTTATTCCGCGCTCATGGTGGCGGCGCTGAGCGGCGGCCCGCTCGACGGGGCGGTCACGATGACAGCGTTTGCCCTAGTCTCCAGTCTGTCGTTGATGGCTGGCCCGTGGCTGCTGTTGCGCTTGCGGGGAATGGGCTCCGGTGAATGGGGGATGCGCCTGGCCGGATTTGCCCTTGCCGTGGCGTCCGGATTTGCCCTCTGGATGGATCTGGTGCACGACACAGCGCCATGGTGCCTGACACCGAGCCAATAACAGGCACGAACTTTCCGGTTGCGAGCCGGCATCAGGCCGACAGGCCCTTGTAGAGCATGTAGCTCGCGAGCAGGTAGAGCGTGCTGGCGAATACCCGTTTGAGCTGTTTGACTGGCATTTTGTGAGCGGCCTTGGCACCGAGCGGTGCCATCAGCACACTGCATGCGGCAATGACCACGAGCGCGGGGAGCCAGAGGTAGCCTAAAGAGTAGGGGGGGAGGCCTTGCGCGTTCTGGCCACTGACGACATACCCCACCACATTCGCGAGTGCAATCGGAAAACCCAGGGCAGCTGAGGTCGCCACTGCATTGTGGATGGCGACATTGCACCAAGTCATGAATGGGACGCTGATGAAGCCTCCGCCCGCGCCAACGAGGCCGGACACAAAGCCGATGACGCCACCGGCACCCAGAAGCCCTGCTGTGCCTGGCACGCTCCGGCCCGGGGCGGGCTTTCTGTCCAGAATCATTTGGGTTGCCGAAAAACCCACGAACAAGGCGAAGACCAGTGCGAGCCAGGTTCCCTTGAGCACTGCGAACACGCCAAGACTCGCAAGAGCCCCGCCGAGCACGATGCCAGGGGCCAGACGTCTTACGAGGTCCCAGCGCACGGCGCCGCGTCGATGGTGCGCACGCACGCTGGACAGGGACGTGAAGAGAATGGTGGCCATGGACGTGGCGATGGCCATCTTCACGGACAGATCCGGCGATACCTGTCGGCCCGAAAGGATCCAGGTGATGAAAGGCACCATCAGCATGCCGCCACCAATGCCGAGCAGCCCGGCCAGAAAGCCTGTTCCCAGGCCGAGCATGGCCAGTTGAAGAAAGAGTGTGGGTTCAACAGCGGACATACGGAACGCCCTTGCGGGTGAGATATAGACAATAGATGGTGGAATCCGTCGGGAGCATGTGCCGTCCCGAAGGCGGGTGACTCAGGCAAAGGTGTCTGCGAATGCCACCGGACCAGCATCCTGAACCGGGGGTTCAGGTGGGCGAGGGCAACCTGACGTTGGGTTCATCTGACGCGAGACGATCACGCTCATCAGGTGATGTACCAAGCCCAGGCTCAATGAGCATTGGTTCAAGGAAATATAAGATCCGGCATGCACCGCAGACATCGCCATTGTAGGCTTTGGTTCAGCGAACTTCCGCCGCAAGACGGGTCGAGATGTCAGATCAACTGGCCATCCTGGTTCAGGCACTGATCCAGTCGCTCGAGCAGGCTGGACAGGCGCGGCTCGTCCTCATCCGGCGATGTGGGCCCGGTAGCTTTGGGCGTGTTCAACGCAGGCTGAGCTGGAGACGCCTCGCGACCGGCGAGGTCGAAGGCCAGATTCAGGGCCGCCAGCACGGCAACCCGATCGCGAGCTCTGATTTTCCCCGCATCCCGGATTTGACACATGGCGGTATCCACCCGTTCGACTGCTTCCAGGAGCTGGGACTCTCCGCCATCGGGGCAGGCTAGCAGATACCCCTGTCCCATGATCTGGACTTCGATCTGTTTCAAGCGGAATCCCCTGGCCCCGTCAGGTCGGGCAGTCGGTCAAGGAGGGCATCGATGCGTGCCCGGGCCGCGTTGAGACGCGACTTGAGCTGGTCACGTTCGTGTGCCAGTGCCTGCACCTGCTGGTTCAGCAGGGCATTGGTGCGCCGAAGCTCGTCGTGCCGAAGCAGCAGGCGTTCGACGCGTTCAACGATCTGGTCGATTTGAGTCGGATTCGCCATGGCCCTTTGGGTAGTTCAACGGATTGTAGGGTTTGCCTCCCGTCCGATCCTTATAATTATTCACAGTTGGTGCTCGCGGTGTGGTTCACATGCCGCAGTTCAACGGGAAGCAGGAGGGGCGCTCGCCCTGAGTCGTCCTAACCTGCGCTGCCCCCGCAACGGTAAGCGGTGAATCCTCCGATTCCGCTTCCATCACACGGCCACTGGATGCCCTGAAACAGGTGTCTGGGAAGGCGATGGGAGTCGTTCCGCCAGCCCGGATACCGGCCAACGAGGTGGTTGCGCTTGCGATGGTGCAACTGTGACGTCCAGGCACTGGCGGGGAAGCCGGTGAGGACTTTTACCCACTGTTCCGGTATGAAAACCTGTCTTTCTTCCGCTCGCCTGGCGACATGGCCTATGGCGCTGGCGCTTGCTTTTCCCTCGTTCGCGCAGACTGAGACTGAACTCAAGGAAACCGTGATTACCGCCACCCGGACGGTACAACCACTGACCGATATCGTGGCCGATGTGTCCATCATTGACCGGGAGGCACTCGAGCGCAGCGGTGCCACCAGCCTGTCCGATGTGCTGGCGCGCGTGCCGGGCGTCGAGTTTTCGCGCAATGGTGGCCCGGGCACCACCACCGGGGTGTTCGTGCGGGGGGGCGAGTCGCGGTTTACTGCTGTCTACATCGATGGCGTGCGTGTCGATTCTCAGGCCACGGGTGGCGCGGCCTGGGAGACGATTCCGCTGGCTCTGATCGATCGGGTCGAGATCCTGCGCGGGCCGGCAGGTGCCATCTACGGCTCCGATGCCCTGTCCGGAGTGGTCCAGATCTTCACACGTAAAGGAGAGGATGGGTTCTCGCCGTTTGCCGGCGTGGGCCTTGGGACGCACCAGACGAAAAAATTCGACGCCGGGTTCAGTGGCGCCGACGGAGGGTTCGATTACGCGCTTGGCGCATCCCGGGAAATCAGCAGGGGTTTCAACGCGCGCCCTTTCACGGCGCAGAACCCTGACCGCGATGGCTACCAAAGCACGTCGGCCCATGCCCGGCTGGGCCTTCAGGTGAATGCCGTACATCGTGTGGAGGCGTCGGTGCTGGCCAGCGACCTGAATTCGCAATACGACGGATCGGCGACGAGCGACGACCGCAACCTGCATACGCTGCAAACCCTGGGGGTGAGTTGGATCGCCCGGTGGGGCGCGCACTACCACACCCGGGTGAGCATGAGTGAGTCTCGCGACCGGTACGAGACGCAGCCTTCGCCGTACCGGACGCAGACGCGCCTGCGCGGTTATCTCTGGCAGAACGAATGGCGTCTGGACTCGGGCTTGTTCACTGCGACGCTGGAACGCAAGGAGGACAGGCTGGAGAACGCACCCATTGACCGCAGCCGCTCGCAGGATGCGCTGGCGCTGGGCTACGGCTGGAACCGGGCGGGGCACACGCTGCAGCTGAACCTGCGTCACGACCAGGACAGCGAATTCGGTGGGCGGGGCACCGGCAGCGTGGCCTATGGCTATGCCCTCGCGCCGACGTGGCGTGTCACGGCCTCGGCTGGCACGGCGTTTCGCGCCCCGACGCTCTATCACCGCTTTTCCGTCTATGGCGTGCCAACGCTGTCACCCGAAAGCAGCCGCAATCTGGAGCTGGGGTTGCGCCATGCCCAGGGGGCCAGCGAGTTCGGCCTGGTGGTCTACCGTAGCCGGATCACCAACCTGATTTCGTTCTCCTCCCCCGGCGCCTGCGCTTCCAGTGTGGGCTGCTACGCCAACAACGCTCGGGCCATGTACGAAGGCCTGACCCTGTCGGGCCGTCACAGGTTCGCCGGCCTTCTGCTCGCCGGCTCGATCGATCTGCAGGATCCGCGGGACCTGGACACTGGCAAGAAACTCAGACGCCGCGCGCGCCGACATGCCATGTTGACCGCCACCACGCGGCTGGGCGGCTGGGAGGTGGGGGCCGAGGCCCAACTGTCGGCACGGCGTTTCGAAGATGCGGCCAATACCCAGGTTCTTGCGGGCTATGGTTTGCTCAATCTGTACGCCGGGGCGCGCATTGCGCGCGACTGGAGCGTGCTGGTGCGCGTGGACAATCTGGCCGGCAGGAATCATCAGCTTGCGCAGACCTATGCCACTGGCGGCCGCATGTTCTATGCCGGCCTGAAGTGGGCGCCCCGGTAAAAGGAGTCATCGATGACCGCCACCTGTCCCGCCATTCTGGTTGCCGCCCCGGCTTCCGGGCAGGGAAAAACCACCCTCACGTCGGCCCTGGCCCGGTTGCATGCCCGCCAGGGTCGGCGGGTGCGCGTGTTCAAGTGCGGACCGGATTTCCTCGACCCGTGCTGGCACGCGTTGGCCAGTGGCGCGCCGGTCTATCAGATGGATCTCTGGATGACGGGGGAGGCCGATTGCCGTGTTCGCCTGCACGAGGCGGCGCAGGAGGCGGATCTGATTCTGATCGAAGGGGTCATGGGGTTGTTCGACGGCGAGCCGAGTGCGGCCGATCTGGCGCAGCGTTTCGGTTTGCCCGTACTTGCCGTGATCGATGCGTCGGCCATGGCAGGCACTTTTGGCGCGCTGGCCTTCGGGTTGCAACATTACCGGCCGGGCCTGCCCTGGGCCGGTGTGCTGGCCAACCGCGTGGCCAGTGCGCGTCACGCCGACATGTTGGAAAAAGCCATCGCCGAGCCGGCGCACTGGCTCGGCGCGCTGCTGCGCAACCCGGTACTGAGCCTGCCCGAGCGCCACCTCGGCCTGACGGTGGCGACCGAGCTCGACGATGCGCTGGCCCGGCTCGATGCCGCGGCCGACGCGCTGGCCGCTACGCCGCTGGGCCAGATGGACGGCGCCGCGCTGCAGCGCTGGGCGGTCAGCTTCCCGTCGCCTGACGTGGTCGAACCGATCCCGCCCCTGCTGGCCGGCCGCACCGTCGCGGTCGCGCGCGACACCGCGTTCTGCTTTCTCTACGACGCCAACCTCGAAACGCTGCGCGCCCTCGGCGCCGAACTGGCGTTCTTTTCGCCGCTGGCCGATGCCGCGCTGCCGCCCTGCGATGCGCTCTGGCTGCCCGGTGGCTATCCCGAGCTGCACACCGCCGCTCTCGGTGCGAACAAGGGAATGCGCGCCAGCGTCGCCGCGCATGTGGCGGCCGGCCGGCCGATCTGGGCCGAGTGTGGCGGCATGATGGCGTTGTTCGACCGGATCACCACCACCGACGGCGTGGCCCACCCGATGTGGGGGCTGCTGCCCGGCACCGTTACCATGAACCCGCGCCTGGCCGCCCTGGGGCCCCAGCAGCTCGCGCTGCCGGCGGGCACCCTGCGCGGCCACACCTTCCACTATTCGACCTGTGCCACCGATCTCGCGCCGGTGGCCCGCACCGCGCGGCCGGGCGCCGGGCAGGCCGTGGGATCCGGCGAGGCGGTGTACCGCCACGGCCCGGTGCAGGCGAGCTACTTCCATGCCTGGTTCCCGTCGAGCCCGCGGGCCACGGCCAGCCTGTTCCTGCCGCAGGAGGCCACATGAACTGGCGTGACGCCGCCGCGCCAGCCACGGCCATCGGGCCGCAGCGCATCGTCTGCCTGACAGAGGAGACGACGGAGTGGCTGTACCGGCTCGGGCAGGAGGCGCGCATCGTCGGCATTTCCGGCTACACGGTCCGCCCGCGCCGCGCGCGCGGGGAAAAGCCCAAGGTCAGCACCTTCCTGAACGCCAGGATCGAGCAGATCCTGGCGTTGCAGCCGGACTGCGTGCTTGGTTTTTCCGACCTGCAGGCAGATATCGCGGCGGCGCTGATCCGCCACGGCATCTCCGTTACCGTGTTCAACCAGCGCAGTGTGGATGAGATCTTCGCGATGCTGTTCCAGGTGGCGGCCCTGGTCAGCTGCGCCGAAGCGGGGCGGGCGCAGTTGGACGCGATCCGTGCACAGCTGCTGGCCATCGAGCAGGCCGCGGCCGCCCTGCCGCGCCGCCCGCGCGTCTATTTCGAGGAATGGGACGAGCCGCCGATCAGCGCGATCCGCTGGGTCTCGGAGCTGATCGGCATTGCTGGCGGCGACGACTGCTTCCCCGAGCTGGCGGCCGAACGGCTGGGCAAACAGCGCATCATCGCGGACCCGCAGGAGGTCGTGCGGCGCAACCCGGACATTCTCATCGGCTCCTGGTGCGGTAAGAAATTCCGGCCGGAAAAGGTCGCTGCCCGGCCGGGTTGGGCGCAGATCGACGCGGTGCGAAATGGCCAGCTGTTCGAAATCAAGTCGGCCGACATCCTGCAGCCGGGGCCGGCCGCGTTGACCGACGGGGTGACACGGTTGCACCGCATCGTCATGGACTGGAGTGCCACGCATGGCCAGTGAAGCCGGACATCTGGACGTCGCCCGCAGTGAGCTGATTCTGGGCGGACAAAAGAGTGGCAAGTCGCGCCGTGCGGAGTGGCTGGCGCGGCGGTGGCTGGATCAGTCCCCATGGCACCGCGCGGCACTGATCGCCACGGGGCAACCTCTGGACGAGGAGATGCAGGCCCGCATCGCACGCCACCGGGTCGATCGTGCCGCGCGCGTGCCGGGTCTGGTGACGGTCGAGGAGCCGTTGCGGCTGGCCGAAGTCATCCGCAGCCATGGGGGACCGGAGACCTTGCTGGTGGTCGATTGCCTGACCTTGTGGCTCACCAACCTGCAGATGTCGCTGGCTGACGGAAATTTCATAAAAAATAAGGCTTTCTCCAGCGTGTATAAAGAAGAGTTTGCTTCTCTTTTGATAGCAATTTCTGAGGCCTCGGGCCCACTGGTGCTGGTGGGCAACGAGATTGGTTTGGGGGTGATTCCGCTGGGGCGCGAAGTGCGTGCCTTTGTCGACGCCCTGGGGCAACTCAATCAGCAGCTTGCGCAGGCCTGTGCCAGGGTCACGCTGATGGTCGCGGGCTTGCCTCTGACGGTGAAGGAAGAAACATGAGGTTCTGGTGTCTGCTGGCGGTGGCGCTGTGGGGCTGCATGCCCGCTTCCGCGCTGCAAATCACCGACGACCGAGGGGTGGCGGTCACGCTGACGGGGCCGCCGCGGCGTATCGTCAGCTTGTTGCCGTCCCTGACCGAAACAGTGTGCCAGCTGGGTGAATGCCAGCGCCTGGTGGGTGTGGACCGCTATTCGAATTGGCCCGCCAGCGTGACCAAGCTGCCTCAGGTCGGAGGCGGACTGGACCCGAACATCGAGGCGATCGTCGCCTTGCGGCCGGACGTGGTGCTGGTGGCCACCTCGTCGCGTGCCAGCGACCGCCTGCGCGCGCTGGGGCTGAAGGTCATCGCGCTGGAGCCGAAAACTCATGCCGACGTGCGGCGTGTGCTCGACAAGGTGGGTTTGCTGCTTGGCGTGGACGATGCTCAAGAGGTCTGGCGCGGCATTGACGCCGGCGTGTCGGCGGCGGCGCAGGCGCTGCCGCCCAGCGTCCACGGCACACGCGTCTATTTCGAGGTGAACCGCGGCCCTTATGGTGCAGGGGAAAATTCGTTCATCGGTGAAACGCTGACCCGCCTGAACGTGAAGAATATCGTGCCGGCCCGGCTCGGGCCCTTTCCGAAGCTCAACCCCGAATTCATCGTCCGCGCCAATCCGGACCTGATCATGGTGGGCGCGTACAACGCGGAAAACCTGAACCAGCGTCCCGGCTGGCAGAGCATACGCGCCGTGCGCGAGCGGCGGGTTTGCGTGTTCGGGCCCGACGAGGCGAATGTGCTGGTGCGACCCGGGCCTCGCATGGCCGACGCGGCGCGCCTGATGGCGCGCTGTCTGTCGGACAAGGCCCCACGAAACCTGGGCACTGGAGCGCGCCAGTGAATCTTCGTCGCCCTTCGCTGCTGGCCTGGGGATTGGCGCTGTTCAGTCTGGCGCTGGTGGTGTTGGGTTTTTGCGTGGGCAGCGCCGGTTTTGAGAACCTGCTCCAGCCGCTGTTCAATCCGGCAGAGGATCCCGCGCAGACCGCCATGGTCCGGCAGATTGTTCTGGACATTCGTTTGCCGCGCACCTTGGGCGCGTGGATGGCCGGCGCACTGCTCGGCTTGGCCGGCGCCGTGGCGCAGGGGCTGTTCCGCAACCCTCTGGCGGACCCTTACCTGCTTGGCAGCGCTTCTGGGGCGTCGCTTGGCGTCGCGCTGGCGCTGGCGGCCCTGGGGGGAGCGGGGGGGCTGCTGGGCGGGGGCATGATGAACGGGGCCATGTCACTGGGGTTGTTTTCCAGCAGCCTGTGGATGCGCATCGGCCTGACCGGCGCGGCTTTCGGGGGCGCGG
>JAEWVY010000022.1 GCA_023396625.1 Pseudomonadota bacterium
CTTCGTGGCGGGCAGCGCGCTGGCACGCCACCGCCGCGAGGCGGCGCTGGAAATCGCCCGCGGGGTCATCGCCGCGCACCCGCTCGCGGCCACGGCGGGCGCCACCAGCCCCGGCGACCAGGTCCTCGTCGCCCGGGTGCTGGCCCCGCTGGTGGAACCGGCCATGGACCTCATGAAACAGCTGCGGGCCGCGTGGCGGGCGCATTTCTGGCAGCTGCCTGCCGCGACTCCGCGCATCTGGGCCATGTGACACCACACGCCGCAGGGATTCGCGCCCCCCGCGTGCCCGCCCAGGCGACCGCCCACTAGAATGAAACTTGTAACATCATCAGGGTCGATCGACAGTGACAGGCAAGCAGACACAGGCACCCATCGGATTCGCCCTGGTTGGCGCAGGGTCCGTCGGAAAGGGCGTATTTCACCAGTCCCTGCTCACCCCGGAAGTCGAATGCCGCGTGGTATGTGACATCGTGCCCGAACGGGCTGCCGCGTTGGTCGATCCGAAGCGGCGCTCGTGCCGCGTGACGACCGAAGGCGAGCTCGCCGACGCGCTCGGACGTGGGGACATCGCCGTCTGCGACGACCCGCGACTGGCGGCCACGGCCCCTGACATCAGCGTGTTCTTCGATGCGTCCACCGCCATCGAAGCCGCGCCAGCCATGATCGAAACCGCGATGGCGACCGGCAAACACGTGGTGATGATGAACGCCGAGGCCGACGCATTGTTCGGCCCCTGGTTCTGGCAATTGGCACAAAGACATGGCGTGGCCTACACCAGCGCCGACGGCGACCAGCCTGCCGTGATCGCCCGCCTGGTCGAGGAAATGTGCTTCTACGGCCTGGAAATTGCCATGGTCGGCAATATCAAAGGGTTCCTGGACCGCTACACGGACCCCGTCAAGATCCGGCCCGAGGCGGACAAGCGCGGCCTGGATCCGCAGATGTGCGCCTCCTACTCCGATGGCACGAAGCTGTGCATCGAAATGGCCATCGTCGCCAACGCCCTGGGAGGCCGGGTCACGCAGGCCGGCATGCGGGGCCCCCGGATGGCCGAAATCACCGAGCTCTTCGACCACTTCCCCCTGGCCAGCCTCTGGTCGCCCGGCGATCCTCCGCTGGTGGACTACGTGCTCGGCTCACGCCCGAAAGGCGGCGTCTACGTCGTGGGCCACACGGACGATGCCTACCAGCGACGCATGCTGGACTGGTTTCCCCCCGAGATCGGCCCGGGTCCGTTCTACGTGCTCACCCGCCCCTACCATCTGGTACATCTGGAAACCATGCGCACGGTGATCGAGGTGGCCCGGACCGGGCGCTCCCTGGTCGCGCCCCGCTTCGGCCTGCGTTCGGAGGTCATCTGTCGCGCCAAGCGCCCCCTGAACGCCGGGGAGGTGCTCGATGGCCCCGGAGGCTTTGCCGCCTATGGCCTGATCGAAAACCGCCTGGACGACGCCCCGGCCGGCTTGCCGATCATCCTGTCCAAAGGGGTGCGCCTGCGACGAAGCATCGACCGGGACGAGCGCATCGGCTGGGCGGATGTCGATGCCGCCACGGTCGGCAACGCCGCGCTATGCGCCTGGCGCAAGACCCTGGAGCCCGCGTCGTGACTGCCCTGGCGGACGAGGAGCCGCCGCAGGCGGACCTGCTGCCCGCCCCGCGGGTGACCCTGGGCCTGGTCACCTATAGGCAGGAGCCGTTCATCCAGCAGGCCCTGCGCAGTGTGCTGGCGCAGACATACACCCCCCTTGAAATCGTGGTCTGCGACGATGCCTCGCCGGATCGGACCTTCGAGTTGGCCCGCGAGGAGGCCGACGCCTACACCGGCGGGCACACGGTCAAGCTGCATCGCAATGCCTCGAACCTGGGCATCGGCAATTTCAACCGCCTGATGGAACTGGCCACAGGCGATTTCATCGTCATTGCCCATGGCGATGACCTGTCGGTGCCCGAACGCGTTGCCCGCCTGGTGGCGGCCTGGCGCCGGACCGGGGCCTCGATGGTGACGAGCAATGCGCTGACCATCGATGCGTGGGGACAGCCCCTGGGCCACACGGTCCCGCCCGGCGCCCACCCTTCCAACGCCCTGCTGGACATCGCCGCCGGAGGATGGAACCCGACCTTGTGGGGGGCCGTGCTCGCCTGGCATCGCGACGTGTTCGATGTGTTCGGCCCGCTCGACCCCGAGCGCTCCGCGGTGACGACCGACTGGATCCTGCCCTTCCGGGCTGCGGCGCTGCGTGGGATTCACTACGTGGATCAGCCCCTGGTGAAGATCCGCCAGCACCCGGGCCAGAAGCAGCGTCGTTACATCACCGACACGGAGAACCCGCTCGCCAACACGGAAAGCCTCAGCGCCAGCCACATGATCCAATTTCTGTACATGTTCGAAACCATGGACACCGTGAAGGCCCGGGCATTGCAGCCCACCGCGGTCTTGGGCGCGGTCTACGGAGAACTCCTGCAGTCCGTGTTCCGCGAAGGTTTTCGCTGGCGAACGGCGCGCAACCGCCTGTTCTCAAGCGGTGCGCGGGCGCGCTGGCTCGCGGTCGACTGAGGGGCCGCGGCGGCCCGCCATCAGCCGGCCGCGCAGGCCCGCAGCGCGGCGACATCGCCCGACACGATGACCTCCAGCTGGCTTGAAATCTTCTCGATGGGCCAGTCCCACCAGGCAATGGCCTCGAGTTCCGCCACGACTTCCGGCGCAAAACGCTGTCGCAGCGGCCGCGCGGGATTGCCTCCCACCACGGTGTAGGCAGGCACGTCCGAGACGACGACCGAACGCGAGGACACGATGGCGCCGTTGCCGATGTGCACGCCAGGCATGACTAGGCTGTCGTAACCGATCCAGACGTCGTTGCCAACCACGGTGTCGCCCTTGTACGGCAGGTCGCCTGGCTGGGGCACGACCCGCTCCCACCCCTGGCCAAAAATGCCGAACGGGTAGGTCGACACCCCCGACATCTTGTGGTTCGCGCCGTTCATGATGAACTTCACACCCCGCGCCAGCGCGCAGAACCGGCCGATCACCAGGCGATCGCCGATGAACGGATAGTGATAGAGCACGTTGCGCTCGAAATTTTCCGAGTCCTCGGGATCGTCGTAATACGTGTAGTCGCCGATCACGATATTCGGGTTCCTGACGGTGTTCTTGATGAAGCACACCTGGGGAAAACCCACCATGGGGTGCGGGTTCGAAGGGCTGGGACCGTTCAAGGAAGCCACCTGCGCGAGGGTCGAGGATCGAATGTTCCGCCGGTCCGGGGGATCAGCGGCGCGGAAAAACGCGCGATTATCCACCCGGACTGGGAGCCCCCGCGGGCCCATGGCCAAGCGTTCAGATCGCCACAAGTTGCCGGATACCCTTGGCCTCCATCTCGCTGCCCGGCCCCTGCGCAATGACTTCACCGCGCTCCATCACCAGGTAGTCGTCGGCCAGCTCGCGGGCGAAGTCGTAGTACTGCTCCACCAACAGGATGGCCATGTCGCCGCGGTCGGCCAGCATGCGGATGACGCGCCCGATGTCCTTGATGATGCTGGGCTGGATGCCTTCGGTCGGCTCGTCCAGCACCAGCAGCTTCGGGCCAGCCGCCAGTGCGCGGGCAATGGCCAGCTGCTGCTGCTGCCCGCCCGACAGGTCGCCGCCGCGCCGGTTCAGCATCTGCTTGAGCACCGGGAACAATTCATACAGCTCGGCCGGAATCGGTGTGCCGGCGCTCTTGTAGGCCAGCCCCATGCGCAGGTTCTCCTCCACCGTGAGGCGGGCGAAGATCTCGCGCCCCTGCGGCACGAAACCGATGCCGGCACGGGCCCGCTCGTAGGGCGTGGCATGGTGAATCGCCCGGCCGTTGAACTCGATGCTGCCGGACTTGATCGGCACCAGACCCATGAGCGACTTGAGCAGCGTGGTCTTGCCCACGCCGTTGCGGCCCAGCACGACGGTGACCTTGCCTTTTTCGGCGCTCAGGCTGACGTCGCGCAGGATGTGGGAGCCGCCGTAGTATTGGTTGATGTTATGAATGTTCAGCATGGTGTCGTCGGGTCTTGCGCCGACGGGCGCAGTAGGCCGGGTCTCGCCCCGGCGGGCGAGGCACTTTTCTTTGCTTGCCCAAAGAAAAGTACCCAAAAGAAAAGGCAGCCGCAGTCAGGGCCGCTGCGCGGTGCCTTGCGCTGCTCGCAGGAGCCGGGGTCGGGCGAAACTCGCTGCGCTCAAACATCGCCCGCCCTGATCCAGCCCCTGCTGCGCTGCTCAGCCCTGCCAGGACGGCGGGGGAGGCAGAACAGCCAAAAGACAAAACAGCCCAACAAGTACGCGCCAAGGCGCGTACTTGTGGTTTTCGGTATCGGTATTCACTCTCCCCCGCCGTCATGAGGAGGCGAGTAGCGCAGGGCACGGCGGAGAAAGAGGCGCAGATGTCTGAGCCCGCAGGGCGAGTTTCTGCGCCTCCCGCCGGGGCCGAGCAACGCAGCTTGCCCGCGCAGCGGGCCGACGAATCCGGCTCGCCTTCTCTTTGCTTACTTTCTCTTGGCGAAGCAAGAGAAAGTGAGTCGGCCGCCGGGGCGAAATCCCGGCCTGTAGCATCAACGTCCAAGATACACCTCGATCACCCGTTCATCGGATTGCACCTGGTCCAGCGTCCCCTGCGCCAACACGGCGCCATCGCACAGCACGGTGACGATGTCCGAGATGGTCCGAATGAAGCTCATGTCGTGCTCCACCACCATCAGCGAGTGCTTGCCCTTGAGGGACAGAAACAGTTCTGCGGTGCGCGCTGTTTCCTCGTCGGTCATCCCCGCCACGGGTTCATCCAGGAGCAGCAGCTTGGGGTCCTGCACGAGCAGCATGCCGATTTCCAGCCATTGCTTCTGCCCGTGGCTGAGATTGCCCGCGTTGCGCGCCACGCTGTCCGCCAGGTGGATCGTGTGCAACAGATCGGCCAGCCGGTCGCTCTGCGCAGAGTCGAGATGGAAGCGCATGGCGTTGAGCACGCCCTTGTGCGTCTTGAGCGCCAGCTCCAGGTTCTCGAACACCGTGAGCTGTTCGAACACCGTGGGCTTCTGGAACTTCCGGCCAATGCCCAACTGGGCGATCTGTGGTTCGTTGTAGCGCAACAGGTCGATGGTGCTGCCGAAGAACACGGAGCCCGAGTCGGGTCGCGTCTTGCCGGTGATGATGTCCATCATCGTGGTCTTGCCCGCACCGTTGGGGCCGATGATGCAGCGCAGTTCGCCGGGGGCGATGTCCAGGCTCAGGTGGTTGATCGCCTTGAAACCGTCGAAGCTGACGCTGACGTCCTCCAGGTACAGGATGCGGCCGTGCGTGACATCCACCTCGCCCGGCACGGCGACGCGGGAAAAGCCCGCGACACGGCCGCCGGATTCGGTCCGGCCCGAGCCGCCCAGCTCGGCGTGCCTCTCGACGCGGCGCGCACCTTCCTCCATCAGGTCAGGGGTCATTTTGCCGTCCCCCCGTATTGCTTCTTCATCGAACCGGCCCTCCCTCCCGGCCTGCGCAGCAGGCCGACAATCCCTTCCGGCAGAAACAGCGTGACAGCAATGAACAGGGCGCCGAGGAAGTAGAGCCAGACTTCCGGCGCCACCACGGTCAACCAACTTTTGGCACCGTTGACGATGAAGGCACCGGCAATGGGGCCGACCAGGGTGGCGCGCCCCCCCACGGCCGCCCAGATCGCGATCTCGATGGAGTTGGCGGTGCTCATCTCCCCGGGGTTGATGATGCCGACCTGCGGCACGTACAACGCCCCGGCCACGCCGCACATGACGGCGGAAATCGTCCAGATGGTGAGCTTGTAGGGCAGCGGCGAGTAGCCCGAGAACATCACCCGGCTTTCGGCGTCGCGGATGGCCTGCAGCACGCGTCCGAACTTGCTGCCCATGAGCCAGCGCGCCAGCAGGAAAAAGCCGAGCAGGGTCAAGCCGGTCAGCACGAACAAAGTCATGCGCATGGACGGTGTGGCCAGCGGCACGTCGAGAATGCGCTTGAAGTCCGTGAATCCGTTGTTGCCGCCAAAACCCGTTTCATTGCGAAAAAACAGCAGCATCGCGGCAAAGGTCATGGCCTGCGTGATGATGGAAAAGTACACACCCTTGATGCGCGAGCGAAACGCGAAGTAGCCAAACGCCAGGGCCACCAGACCGGGGACGGCCACGATCAGGATCAGCGTGGCCACGAAGCTGTCCGACAGGGCCCAGTGCCAGGGCAGCGTCTTCCAGTCCAGGAACACCATGAAATCCGGCAGCTCGCTCTTGTAGTTGCCATCGAGGCCAATCTGGCGCATCAGGTACATGCCCATGACGTAGCCGCCGAGCGCGAAGAACAGGCCATGGCCCAGGCTCAGGATGCCGGTATAGCCCCAGATCAGGTCCATGGCCAGCGCGCAGATGGCGTAACACATGATCTTGCCCAGCAAAGCGACAGCATAGTCGCTCAGATGGAACATGCTGCCCGCGGGCACCCACAGGTTGAGCGCGGGTGCCACGGCGCACACCGCCAGCAGCGCGACGAGAAACGCACTCCAGCCCGTGCGGGTGAGCAGCGGCACCGCGGTGGGCAGTACAACATTCGTGGCCATGCCAGTACGGGGGAAACTCATGCCTCCGCGCTCCTTCCCTTGACGGCAAAGATGCCCTGAGGCCGTTTCTGGATAAAGATGATGATGAAGACCAGCACGGCGATCTTGGCCAGCACGGCCCCGGTCCAGCCTTCCAGGAATTTGTTCAGGATGCCCAGCCCCAGGGCCGCGTACACGGTTCCCGCGAGCTGGCCCACGCCACCGAGCACCACCACCATGAACGAGTCCACGATGTAGCTCTGGCCGAGGTCGGGCCCCACGTTGCCCACCTGGCTCAACGCGCAACCGGCCAGCCCCGCGATACCCGAGCCCAGGGCAAAGGCATAGGTGTCGACGCGGGCCGTGTTCACGCCCATGCAGGAAGCCATCGGCCGGTTCTGCGTGACGCCGCGCACGAACAGGCCCAGTCGCGTGCGGCCGATCAGGAACCCCATGGCCAGCAGCACGGCCACCGCAAAGCCGACGATGACCAGCCGGTTGTAGGGCAGCGTCAGGTTGGCCAGCACCTGCACCCCACCGCTCATCCACGACGGGTTCTCCACGCCCACGTTCTGCGCGCCGAAGATCGAGCGCACGCCCTGCATCAGCATCAGGCTGATGCCCCAGGTCGCCAGCAAGGTCTCCAGCGGGCGGCCGTAGAGAAATCGGATCACGCCGCGTTCCAGCGCCGCGCCGACCAACGCCGAAGCCGCAAAGGCCACCGGCAGCGCCGCCAACAGATACCAGTCGAACGCACCAGGCAGATGACTCCGGAACACGCCCTGGACCACGTAGGTGGCATAGGCGCCGATCATCATGAGTTCACCATGGGCCATGTTGATCACGCCCATCAGACCGTAGGTGATGGCCAGACCCAGCGCCACCAGCAGCAGGATGGAACCGAGGCTGACACCGGAAAACAGCGCGCCCAGGCGCTCCCCCCAGACCAGGGTGTCTTCGATGGCGCGCAGCGAGACGCCAAGCTGCGCCTTCACCTGCGCATCGGTCTCGACCTTCAAGCGCTCGTTCAGCAGCAGCTGGGTCTCGGGCGTCCTGTTCTGCCCCAGTGCCTGCGCGGCCTCGAGCCGGCGGGTCCTGTCGGCGCTGCCCAGCAAGGCGGCAGCGCGGGCCAGTTGCAGCTGCGCCCGCAACGGCGCGCTGGCCTCTTTCGCCAACGCCTTTTCCACCAAGGGCAGCCGGGCTTCGTCGGGCTCCTTCAGCAGGGCCTTGATGGCGGCCAAGCGAAGCTTGTCATCGGGGCTGAGCAGCTTCAGCGCCGCCAGCGCGGTGTCCAGCTCACCGCGCATGCGGTTGTTGCTGATGACGTCCTCGGCCTCCTCGGGCACGGCCAGCGCGGCACCGGTCAGCGGATCCAGCCCGTTGCCGTCGCGCACGATGACGACTTTGCCGCCTGCCAGCTTCACCGCGTCGTCCGCCAAGGCCTGCAGAAAAACCGCCGTGCGCTCATCGGCCGCCAGCACGGCCTGGTTGACGGCGGCGATGCGCGCGTCGGTATCGCCCACGGCCATGGCCAGCGCCTGTTCGGGCGTCAGCGCCTGGGCCTGGGCCGCGCCCAGCAGCGCGGCAAGTGACAGCAAGAAACTTCGGATCATCATGTCAGGAGTCTGGAAGGTAGGTACGGCGGGCCATGCCCACTTTGCAAACCCCGCGCCGGCGGCACCCGGACCGGGGCGTCACCGCGCAGGACCGCTCCCGCCCCCATCGTTCTCGCAGGGCCGTGCCTGAGGACGCGAGGTCCTCGCCAGCGAGGCTGGCGCCTGGACAGGCGCCACGCGAACGGAGTGGGACGGGTCGAAGCCTTCCTCTTACTTCTTCTCGGGTTCGTCCTTCTTCTTGTCGTTGCCCTCGATGTACGGGCTCCAGGGCTTGGCCTTGACCGGGCCCGGCGTCTTCCACACCACGTTGAACTGGCCATCGGCCTTGATCTCGCCGATGAACACGCTCTTGTGCAGGTGGTGGTTCTTCTCGTCCATCTTGGAAGTGATGCCGCTGGGCGCCTTGAAGGTCTGCCCAGCCATGGCGGCGATCACCTTGTCCACGTCGGTGCTCTTGGCCTTCTCCACGGCCTGCTTCCACATGTGGATGCCGATCCAGGTCGCCTCCATCGGGTCATTCGTGAGCGGCTTGTCCTTGTGTCCGGCGATGCCCTTGGCCTTCGCGTAGTCGGACCACTTCTTGATGAACTCGGTGTTGGCCGGGTTCTTGATGGACATGAAGTAGTTCCACGCGGCCAGGTGGCCCACCAGCGGCTTGGTGTCCACGCCACGCAGTTCCTCCTCGCCCACCGAGAAGGCCACCACCGGCACGTCCTTGGCCTTCAGGCCGGCGTTGCCCAGCTCCTTGTAGAAGGGCACGTTGGAGTCGCCGTTGATGGTGGAGACCACGGCGGTCTTGCCGCCAGCGGAAAACTTCTTGATGTCGGCCACGATGGTCTGGTAGTCGCTGTGACCGAAGGGCGTGTACTTCTCGTCGATGTCGCTGTCCTTGACGCCTTTGCTCTTGAGGTAGGCGCGCAGGATCTTGTTGGTGGTGCGCGGGTACACGTAGTCGGTGCCCAGCAGCACCCAGCGCTTGGCGCCGCCGCCGTCCTTGCTCATCAGGTAGTCCACCGCGGGAATGGCCTGCTGGTTCGGCGCGGCGCCGGTGTAGAACACGTTCTTCGACAGCTCCTCCCCCTCGTATTGCACGGGGTAGAACAGCAGGCCGTTCATTTCCTCCACGACCGGCAGCACGGA
>JAEWVY010000068.1 GCA_023396625.1 Pseudomonadota bacterium
GGTCATGATCGTGTCGCGTCGCAAGAAGTAAGGGGTAACAAATGACTCGCTCTCTCAAAAAGGGTCCGTTTGTTGACCATCACCTCGTGGCAAAGGCCGACAAGGCTGTTGCGACGAAAGACAAGAAGCCAATCAAGACCTGGTCGCGTCGCTCGATGATCCTGCCTGATTTCATTGGGCTGACCATCGCCGTGCACAACGGCAAGCAGCACGTCCCGGTGTACATCACCGACCAGATGGTGGGCCACAAGCTGGGTGAGTTCGCGCTCACCCGGACCTTCAAAGGCCACCCTGCGGACAAAAAAGTCCAGAAGAAATAAGGAAAGACCATGGAAACACGTGCAGTCCTTCGGGGCGTTCGTCTGTCGGTCGACAAGGGCCGTTTGGTCGCTGACCTGATTCGTGGCAAGAAGGTGGACCAGGCGCTCAACACGCTGCAGTTCACGCAAAAGAAAGCTGCCGGCATCATCAAGAAGGTGCTGGAATCGGCCATTGCCAACGCCGAGCACAACGACGGTGCCGATATCGACGAACTGAAGGTCAAGACCATCTACGTTGAACAAGGTGCTTCGCTCAAGCGTTTCACGGCTCGCGCAAAGGGCCGTGGCAACCAGATCAGAAAGCCCACGTGCCATGTGTACGTGACGGTTGGTAACTGAAAAGGCCAGGAAGATATGGGACAGAAAATCCACCCCACCGGCTTCCGCCTCTCGGTCAGCCGCAACTGGGCCTCCCGTTGGTATGCCAACGACCGTGATTTCGCCGGCATGCTGGCGGAAGACGTCAAGGTGCGCGAGTACCTGAAGGCCAAACTGAAAAACGCCGCCGTCTCGCGCGTCCTGATCGAGCGCCCCGCCAAGAACGCGCGGATCACCATTTTCTCGGCACGCCCGGGGGTGGTTATCGGCAAGAAAGGTGAAGACATCGAGGCGCTCAAGAAAGAGCTTTCCACGCGTTTGGGCGTGCCTGTGGCCGTCAACATCGAGGAAGTCCGCAAGCCGGAAATCGATGCCAAGCTGATTGCCGACAGCATCACCCAGCAGCTCGAAAAGCGCATCATGTTCCGCCGCGCGATGAAGCGTGCCATGCAGAACGCCATGCGCCTGGGCGCTCAGGGCATCAAGATCATGTCGTCCGGTCGTCTGAACGGCATCGAAATTGCCCGGTGCGAATGGTACCGCGAAGGGCGCGTGCCACTTCACACGTTGCGTGCCGACATTGATTACGGCTTTTCAGAAGCCAAAACTACCTACGGCGTGATTGGCGTGAAAGTGTGGGTCTACAAGGGAGACACGCTGGGCCGCAATGATCTGCCCGCTGTGGAAACGCCGCGTCCCGATGAGGAACGCCGTCCTCGCGGCCCGCGTCGCGACGGACGCCCTGGCGACCGTCCTTCCGGTGATCGTCGCGGATCGCGTCGTCCCGCCGGTGTTGGCGCTGCGCCAGCCGATGGAAGCGACAAACCTGCCGAGGCGCTGGGCGCCGATGCCAAATCCACCGTTAAGCGCGTTCGCAAGGTAGACGCGCCAGCTGCAGCTGCTGACGGTGTCAAAGGAGAATAAGGATGCTGCAACCTGCCCGTAGAAAATTCCGCAAGGAACAGAAAGGCCGCAATACCGGTGTGGCCACCCGCGGCAACGCGGTGGCTTTTGGCGATTTCGGCCTCAAGTCCGTGGATCGCGGCCGCCTGACGGCGCGCCAGATCGAAGCCGCGCGCCGCGCCATTTCACGCCACGTCAAGCGCGGTGGACGCATCTGGATTCGCGTGTTTCCTGACAAGCCGATTTCCACCAAGCCCGCCGAGGTCCGCATGGGCAACGGCAAGGGCAACCCAGAGTATTACGTGGCTGAAATTCAGCCTGGCAAGGTGATCTACGAAATTGTCGGCGTGCCCGAGGAATTGGCGCGTGAGGCGTTCCGTTTGGCCGCGGCCAAGCTGCCTTTGCGGACCACGTTCGTGGCCCGAATGGTCGGCCAATGATTCAGGAGAAGGAAGAAATGAAAGCTGCTGAACTGCGCCAGAAGGATATCGCCGGCGTCGAAGCCGAAGTCAAGGCCCTGCAAAAGGCTCACTTCGGTCTGCGCATGCAAAAGGCCACGCAACAACTGAGCAACACGGCCCTGCTTCGCAGCACCCGCCGCGATATTGCCCGTGCGAAGACCATTCTTGCTGAGAAGCAAGCCGCCAAGTAAGGAGTGACCATGACGGAAGCTAAAACATCCCTCAAGCGCACCTTGATTGGCAAGGTGGTCAGCGCCAAGCGCGCAAAGACGGTGACGGTGCTGGTCGAGCGCCGTGTGAAACATGAGCTCTACGGCAAGATCGTGGCGAAATCGAGCAAATATCACGCCCATGACGAAAAGGGTGAATACCAACTTGGTGACGTGATTGAAATCACCGAAAGCCGGCCGATCTCGAAAACCAAGAACTGGGTGGCGTCGCGCCTGGTTGAAAAGGCGGCGGTGGTCTGAGTCTTTCAGACCCGGCGTCAGCGCGCTTGCTCAAAACGGCCCACAATGTGGGCCGTTTTGCTTTTTGGCGTCCCGGATGCCTGGAAGCCACCGATTCCAACCCGACCGGAGATTCGAATGATCAAGCCTGGAGACACACTGCCCGCCGTCACGCTGATGGAATATGTCGAAGTGGAGGGCAATGGTTGCAGCCTGGGGCCGAATCCCGTGCCCGTCGCCACTGCGGCGGCAGGGAAGACCATTGCGCTCTTTGGCTTGCCCGGCGCGTATACGCCGACCTGTTCCGCCAAGCACGTGCCCGGCTATGTCGAGAGGGCGGCCGAGCTGAGGGCGGCCGGGGTTGACGAAATCTGGTGCGTCAGCGTCAACGACGCTTTCGTCATGGGGGCTTGGGCCAGGGACCAGAAGACGGGGACCCAGGTGCGCATGCTGGCCGATGGCGATGCCGCCTTTGCCAAGGCCACGGGCCTGACGCTTGATCTGACCGGCAAGGGCATGGGCTTGCGCAGCACCCGCTATTCGATGTTGGTCAAGAACGGCGTGGTGCAGACGCTCAATATCGAGGCGCCAGGGAAATTCGAGGTGAGCGACGCCGACACCTTGCTGGCGCAGGCAAAAGGCGCCTGACCGGCACCGACCCAGTGGGAAGACGAGCCACCCTGCGCTATCAGGGTGGCGAGCGTGGGCCGAACAGTTTAGAGATCCACCTTCAGGTAGTGCGCGCCTTCCAGCGGGCTGAAGTAATAGGGCGGGATTTCCTCGAAGCCCAGGTCGGCATACAGCGCGCGGGCGGCCTCCATGTCGTCGAGTGTGTCGAGCAGCACGCAGGCATAACCGACCCGTCGGGCGGTATCGAGGATGGCTTCCGCGATCTGTCGTCCCAAACCGAAGCGACGGAATGGCTTGCGCACGTAGAGCCGCTTCATCTCGCTGGCATTCGCATAGTCAGTGCCATCGATGGGCCGCAAGGCGCAGCATCCTGCGGCTTGGCCGTCCAGCAGCGCCAGAAGCAGGGCACCCCGCGGCGGGACGTAATCGCCGGGCAGCTGCGCCAATTCACGATCGAAGCCCTGAAAGCACAGGTCAACGCCCAAGCCCTGCGCATACTCGCGCAGCAGTTCACGAAGCGTGTCGAATTCTTCCGGCGTGCTGGGGGTGATGAGCGTGAAGGATGGCGCGGGCACTGCGTCTGCTGCGGTCTCTTGAAGCTGGAGGCGTGAAAGTTTATCGCCTTTTCATCCCCCCAGGCTGGCCACCCAGGTCGCGACTGCGGCGCTAAGGCCCAGGAGCACCAGGGCCAACAGACGGGTCAGCGCATCGTCACGCGATGAAGGCACGGGGATATCCGCTGGCAGGTCCAGTGCCTTGTCGCCCAGCAGCATGGGCTTGACGAGGTTGTCCCCCTTGACCACGGCATGGTAGGCGATGGCGGCGATATGCAGGATCACGAGCAGAATCAAGATGAGTTTGCCGACGTCGGCGTGGTAGGCCGTGGCCTGGTTCACGACTTCCGAGGGCACGAAGCGCGTCAATGGGCCGGCTGCTGCGATCTCATCGTCGCTGATCAGCCCAGTACCGACCTGTGCCGCCAGCATCAGCAGCAGAGCCAACACCGACAGGGCGCCCAGCGGATTGTGGCCCGCGGTGCGTTCGCGCGGGGCCTGACCGCGCACGTAGGCCAGAAGTGTCCCGGGCGCGTAGAGGAACGACGAAAACCGCGACCAGTGCCCGCCCACCACTCCCCAGACGAGGCGAAACAGCAGCAGACAGCCCACCGCATAGCCCAGTCG
>JAEWVY010000074.1 GCA_023396625.1 Pseudomonadota bacterium
CCTGCCCGACGTCGTGTTCGATCGAGGGGTCTCTGTTGTCGATCATCCGGAGCTTGCGGGCACGGATCAGGCCGCCATCGCGGCCCTTCAACCCCACGGCCTTGCCGCCCGCCTGATGGATGAGGCCCACGATGTCCTGCTGGACCTCACCCGCGAGCACCCATTCCACCACCTCCATGGTTTCAGCGTCCGTCACACGCATGCCCTGGATGAATTCACCTTTCTTTCCGAGCCGGTTGAGCGCCGTTTCGATTTGCGGGCCGCCGCCATGCACCACCACGGGGTTCATGCCGACCAACTTGAGCAGAACCACATCCTCGGCGAAATCGGCTTGCAGCGCAGGATCGGTCATGGCGTTGCCGCCATACTTGATGACCAGCGTTTTCCCATGAAACTTACGGATGTAGGGCAAGGCCTGCGCCAGGATCTCGGCCTTGTCCCGAGGTTGAATGGTCGAGGAGGACGACTCGCTCATGGCGATGTGGGTTGCTCAATGGCAAAGGGATTGCGAAGGAATTCCTGGTACGTGGTCGAATGCCACAGCCTCCAGAGGCTGCGGACGTGCCACACCAGGTGGCGTACACGCCTGCGGCTGGCATGCTGGGCCAGATGCTCAACCATGGCCTCGGACACGGCATTGATCCGGTACCCTCTTGACTGCAGGCGAAGGCAGAAATCGACATCCTCGCAGTACATGTAGTAGCGCGTGTCGAAGCCGCCAAGCCGCATGAACACGTCGGAAGGTAAAAGCATGAACGCGCCATTGATCCAGTGCCTGGGCTGCACCCGGCCACGGTAGCCGGGCACCAGATAGCGTCGCAGCAATGCCAGCGGGGTTGGCAGTTCCCGGGCGAGATCGCGAGGGGGGCAATATCCATTGGATTGCATGGGGTACGCGCAACCCACGCCGGGTGTCTGCAATTGGCACAGCAGCGCCTGGAAGGGATTGTCCGACAGGCGGATATCGGGATTCAGTACGCAAAAATAGGGGGTCTTGCACCAGCCAAAGGCTTGGTTGTGGTTGGCACCGAAGCCCAGCGGTTTCACATTGCGGACAATGCTGACCGTGAACGGCCACTGGCGCGCCTCTATCCATGACGCCAGCGCGGGCTCGGGGACGTTCAGGGTCACGATGACTTCCTTGATGTCATCGCTGGAATATTCAGCCAGATCACCCAACAGCAGCGGTATTTCGTCACCATGCTCGTGGCTGACGATGGAAACGGTTACGGAAGATCTTGTCATTGAAATACTTCTGCCTCACTAAGGAGATCACCCTTGCTGTCCTTGGCCGATAACGTTGGCGCCAAATCCCGAACGGGCCACTCAATTCCCAGTGCAGGATCATTCCACGCAATGCAACGCTCGAATTGCGGCGCGTAGTAGTCGGTCGTCTTGTAGAGAAAATCGGCACTTTCACTCAGCACCAGAAAACCATGGGCCAGGCCCGGCGGAACCCACAGCAACCGGTGATTATCGCCGGTAAGCTCGACACCGACCCATTTTCCGAAGGTTGGCGATGATTTTCGTATGTCTACCGCCACATCGAACACCGCGCCACTGGCCACGCGGACCAGTTTCCCCTGCGGTTGGCGGATCTGGTAATGCAAGCCACGCAGCACACCCCGTGCACTGCGGCTGTGGTTGTCCTGCACGAACAGGGTCTCGGTGCCCGTGATTTCATTGAAGGCGCGTTGATTGAAGGATTCGAAGAAGAATCCTCGCGCGTCGCCAAAGACGCGGGGGGCGATGATCAGCACATCGGCAATGGCCGTGGGTGTGATCTTCATGCCCCTGTTTCCTCCTTCAGCAGCCGAAGAAGATACTGACCGTAGCCGTTTTTTGCCAGCGGCTGGGCAAGTTGCTCCAGGGCGGCCGCATCGATGAAGCCATTGCGCCAGGCGATTTCTTCCGGACAGGCAATTTTCAAGCCTTGCCGGTTTTCCAGCGTCGCTATGAATTGCCCGGCGTCCAGAAGACTTTCGTGGGTGCCAGTGTCCAGCCAGGCGTAGCCGCGCTGCATAATCTGGACGTTGAGCTGCCCGCGGGCCAGATAGGCCTGATTGACCGCCGTGATTTCCAGCTCGCCCCGCGCGCTTGGTTTGACGTTCCGGGCAATGTCCACCACCTGGTTGTCATAGAAATACAGGCCGGTGACGGCGTAGCTGCTCTTGGGTTGGGTGGGCTTTTCCTCGATGCTCACCGCTCGCTTGTTGCCGTCAAAGGCCACCACGCCATAGCGTTCCGGGTCATGCACGTGATATGCGAAAACCGTGGCCCCTTTTTCCAGTGCATTGGCACGGCCCAGGAGTTGGGCAAAATCATGACCGTAGAAGAGGTTGTCCCCGAGGACCAGCGCGCTGGGCGCATTGCCGATGAAGGTGTCGCCAATGAGGAACGCCTGCGCCAGTCCATCGGGACTGGGCTGGACGGCGTATTGCAGGTTCATGCCCCACTGGTTGCCGTCACCCAGCAACTGCTGGAAGCGGGGGGTATCCTGCGGTGTGCTGATCACCAGCACGTCGCGCATGCCCGCCAGCATGAGGGTGCTGAGCGGGTAGTAAATCATGGGCTTGTCGTAGACCGGCAGCAGTTGCTTGCTGATCGCCAGCGTGGCCGGGTGCAGGCGGGTGCCGGAGCCGCCTGCGAGGATGATGCCTTTGCGTGCTGTCATGGCGTGTTTCGTGACCTTGGGCTCAGAGAATTTCAGCCAGCATGCGCTCGACGCCCTGTTGCCATGGCGGCAGGGTCAAGCCGAAAGTCGCTTGCAGCTTTCGGGTGTCAAGACGTGAGTTGCGTGGCCGCTGCGCCGCCGTCGGGAAGGCGGAGGTTGGTACTGGGTGAATCGAATTCGATACTACTTTTATAGCTAAAGAAGACCTGTTCGCGCTGGAGATAACCAACTTTGCATATTCGAGCCAGTTGGTTTCCCCGCTGGCGCACACATGATAGAGGCCGGCTACCTGTGGAGCTTCGAGCGCATGGCGCAGGGTATGCGCCGTCACATCGGCCAGCAGTTCGGCGCCTGTGGGCGCGCCGAACTGATCGTCAATCACGTTCAGTTGCTCGCGTTCCTGTGCCAGCCGGAGGATGGTTTTTGCGAAGTTGCCGCCGCGGGCGGCGTAGACCCAGCTCGTACGGAAAATGAGATGGCGCGGGCACTGCGCGGCAATGCGCTGTTCGCCTTCGAGTTTGGTCTGGCCATACACATTCAATGGCGCGGGGGTGTCTGTTTCCGTCCAGGGCCTGGTGCCGCTGCCGTCGAAAACGTAGTCGGTCGAATAGTGCACCAG
>JAEWVY010000129.1 GCA_023396625.1 Pseudomonadota bacterium
CAAGACTTCGTTGCCGAGGTCCGGCATTTGACGGGTGGGGCAGGGGTGGACGTGATTCTTGACATGGTCGCCGGGGCCTATGTGGCCAGGGAGGTGGAGTGTCTGGCCGAGGATGGCCGGCTCGCTCTCATCGCGGTGCAGGGAGGGGTCGAGTGCGCGTTCAACGCGGGCACGCTGCTGCGGCGACGTCTGACGGTGACAGGGTCCACTTTGCGTCCGCGATCGGTGGCATTCAAGGCGGCGATCGCTGCGTCACTCAGGGAGAAAATTTGGCCGCTGCTCGAGAAGGGCTTGATCAAGCCCGTGGTTCACAGCGTCTTTCCGGCCATTGAAGCAGGAGAGGGTCTGCCGTCGGGCGCGGCAAGAGCCCATGCGTTGATGGAAAGCAACCGGCACGTGGGGAAAATTGTTTTGACATGGGGTGCGACGACATGAAAACAAAACTGATTGCTGGCAACTGGAAAATGAACGGAACCCTGGCGTCGAACGCGGCGTTGGTGGGGGCCTTGCTCGAAGGCATGCCTGCCGTGGCGTGCGACGTTGCCGTGTGTGTCCCCGCGCCTTATCTGGCGCAGGTTCAGGAACTGCTGAAGGGGTCGACGGCCGTGGCACTGGGGGCCCAGGATGTGTCTCAGCATGAAAATGGCGCTTACACCGGTGACGTGTCCGCGGTCATGCTGCGGGAGTTCGGCGTCCGCTACGCGATCGTCGGGCACAGCGAGCGGCGCCTGCACCAGGCGGAGAACGATGCCCACGTGGCGATCAAGGCGCAGCGCGCCCTGGCCGCGGGCATCACGCCGATAGTTTGTGTTGGCGAAACCCTGGCGGAGCGCGAGGCGGGAGCGACGGAGGCGGTGGTCAAGCGTCAGTTGGCCGCCGTCATCCACCTGATTGGGCACTGCGTCAGCGAGATCGTCGTGGCCTATGAGCCGGTCTGGGCGATCGGAACAGGCAAGACAGCCACGCCGGAACAGGCGCAGCAGGTTCACGCCGTTTTGCGGGCACAGCTCAACGCGGCCACCGGCCATGCGGACCGTGTCCGCATTCTTTACGGGGGCAGCATGAATGCTGGAAATGCTGCGCAGTTGCTCGCGCAGGAGGACATTGATGGCGGACTGATCGGTGGCGCTTCACTCAAGGCCGCTGATTTCCTGTCCATCATCGCGGCGGCAAGCCAAGGCCTTGTCTGACATCGAATCATCGAGGGGTTTTTGAATGAACATATTGCTCAATCTTCTGTTGTCGGTCCAGATCCTGTCGGCTTTGGGCATGATCGGTCTGATCCTTGTCCAGCATGGCAAGGGTGCCGACATGGGAGCCGCATTTGGAAGCGGTGGGTCCGGCAGCCTTTTCGGCGCGAGCGGCAGCGCGAATTTCCTTTCGCGCACGACAGCCATCCTGGCGGGGGTCTTTTTCGTCTGCACACTTTTTCTGGCCTATTTCGGCCACGTCAGGACAGCGCCGAGTGGCAGTGTGCTCGACCGTGCGGCAGTGACGGCCCCGGCGACCGCGGCTTCCGGGGCCGAGGCACAGATACCTGGCAATGCACCCGCAGCGGCTCCGGCCAGTTCGTCCGTCGGCAGCGCGCCTGCGGGCGCGGCGTCGGGTGGGGCGCAAATTCCGGCCAAGTAGCCTGTTCCTTCTCTCGAGAAAATCCTTGGCCTCGTCTCGAGAGCAGGTGTTTTTCAGGGTAAACTCCTAGCTGCACCAGACAAGGCCCGGATAACGCTGTTTTCTCCGGGGCTGGGTGCAACAAGCCGTCGTGGTGAAATTGGTAGACACGCTATCTTGAGGGGGTAGTGGCGAAAGCTGTGCGAGTTCGAGTCTCGCCGACGGCACCATGCAATCTAGGGCCTGCTGGACCACTTCCGGACGGGCTCACGCGATGATCAGTATCCATGATGAGCCTTGATCAATACCTGCCCGTTCTTCTGTTCATCTTGGTGGGTATTGCCATAGGCATACTGCCCCAGGCGATAGGCTATGTCCTGGGGCCGAATCGGCCTGACGCGGAAAAAAACTCTCCTTACGAATGCGGCTTTGAAGCCTTCGAGGATGCGCGCATGAAGTTCGATGTGCGCTACTACCTCGTGGCGATTCTTTTTATTCTTTTCGACCTGGAAATCGCCTTCCTTTTTCCGTGGGCTGTCGCGCTCAAGGATGTCGGCTTGACGGGTTTCCTGGCGGTCCTGATTTTTCTGGGCATTCTTGTCGTGGGTTTTGCCTACGAGTGGAAAAAGGGTGCTCTCGACTGGGAATGAGAATGGCCTCCATGCTTGCCACTTCATGTGCCGCGCGGCCTTTCGGGGCGTTGCGGTGACTGGCCGTTTCAACGAGGACTGATGCGATGATCGAAGGCGTGATGAAGGAGGGCTTCATCACCACGAGTTACGACTCGGTGGTGAATTGGGCCAAAACCGGGTCCTTGTGGCCCATGACCTTTGGGCTGGCCTGTTGCGCGGTGGAAATGATGCATGCCGCCGCGGCGCGTTATGACATTGGGCGGTTCGGAGCCGAGGTGTTCCGCGCCAGTCCCCGGCAGAGCGACCTGATGATTGTGGCGGGCACCCTGTGCAACAAGATGGCGCCCGCGCTACGCAAGGTGTATGACCAAATGAGCGAGCCGCGATACGTGCTCTCTATGGGGTCATGCGCCAATGGCGGAGGCTACTATCACTATAGCTATTCCGTCGTGCGCGGGTGCGACCGCATCGTGCCGGTGGATGTGTATGTGCCAGGTTGCCCGCCTACGGCCGAGGCATTGATCTACGGCATCATCCAGCTGCAACACAAGATTCGCCGCACATCCACCATCGCACGGGTTTGAGGGGAAGTTCATGACCGTTGTTGCCATTGACCCGAAGGAACTGAAGGATGCTGTCGCGGTTGCGCTGCCGGGCATGGTCCAGTCGCTGGATGTCGACCGCGGTGAGGTCACCTTGGTGGTGGCGTCATCGGACTATTTGCGGACCATGCAAATACTGCGTGATGATCCGGGATGCCGGTTTGAGCAATTGATTGATCTCTGTGGGATCGACATGTCGGCCTATCGCGACGGGGCATGGGAGGGGGCGCGGTACGGCGTTGTCGTCCATCTGCTTTCCATTGGTCTTAACCAGCGGTTGCGAGTCAAGGCTTACTGCCCGGACGACGAGTTTCCGCTGTTGCCGTCTGTGACGGGTGTGTGGCGGGCGGCCAACTGGTTTGAACGGGAAGCTTTCGACCTGTTCGGCATCGTATTCGACGGGCATGAGGATTTGCGTCGAATTCTTACGGACTATGGATTCATCGGGCACCCGTTCCGCAAGGATTTTCCACTTTCGGGCCACGTGGAGATGCGCTATGACGCCGATCAGCGCCGCGTGATCTATGAGCCACTGACAATCGAGCCGCGCGAGATCACGCCGCGGATCCTTCGCGAAAAACAATACGCGGAGGGGCAATGATGGGCTTGTTCCCCGTGAAGAATCATGGCTGAAATCAAGAACTACACACTGAACCTCGGGCCGCAGCATCCGGCGGCCCACGGCGTGATGCGCCTGGTTCTGGAGCTCGACGGTGAAGTGGTCCAGCGCGCGGATCCGCATATCGGGCTTCTGCACCGGGCAACGGAAAAACTGGCCGAGTCGAAGACCTTCATCCAGGCCTTGCCCTACATGGACCGTCTCGACTACGTGTCCATGATGTGCAATGAACATGCTTATTGCCTGGCCATTGAGAAGCTGCTGGATGTGGATGTGCCACTGCGGGCGCAGTACATCCGTGTGATGTTTTCCGAGATCACCCGTCTGCTCAACCACCTGATGTGGCTGGGCTCCCACGGCAACGACTGCGGCAGTTCCACCATCCTGATCTATACATTCCGGGAGCGGGAGGATCTGTTCGACATGTACGAGGCGGTTTCGGGTGCACGCATGCATGCGGCCTATTTCCGTCCCGGAGGGGTGTACCGCGATCTGCCGGACGTCATGCCGCAGTACAAGGCCAGCAAGATCAGAAACGCCAGGGCGCTGGATGCGCTGAATGCGAACAGGCAGGGCTCACTGCTTGACTTCATCGACGATTTCACGCGCCGATTCCCGCAATGCGTTGACGAGTACGAGACCTTGTTGACCGACAACCGGATCTGGAAGCAGCGCACGGTGGGCATCGGCGTGGTCACACCGGAGCGGGCGATGAATCTCGGCATGACCGGGCCGATGCTGCGTGGTTGCGGCGTGCCATGGGATTTGCGCAAGAAGCAGCCGTATGAGGTGTATGACCGCGTTGATTTCGATATCCCGGTGGGCAGGACCGGAGACAGCTACGACCGCTATCTGGTGCGTGTGCAGGAGATGCGCGAATCCAACCGGATCATTCAGCAATGCGTGGCCTGGCTCCGGGAGAACCCTGGTCCCGTGATCACCGACAACCACAAGGTGGCGTCCCCGTCGCGTGAGGCCATGAAGACCAACATGGAGGAGCTGATTCATCACTTCAAGCTCTTCACCGAAGGCTTTCATGTGCCCGAAGGCGAGGCGTACGCAGCGGTCGAGCACCCCAAGGGGGAGTTTGGCATTTACTTGGTGAGCGATGGCGCCAACAAACCCTATCGCCTGAAAATTCGCGCGCCAGGATTTGTTCACCTGTCGACACTCGATGAACTGGTCCGTGGCCACATGCTGGCCGACGCGGTGGCCATCATCGGAACGCTGGACATCGTGTTTGGAGAGATTGATCGATGAAGGACATGGTCTCCTCGCGAGATGCCTTCGGTGTCTCCTCTTTCTGGGGATGCGCCCATGGCCCGGTGGAGTCGGGTCCACGGCGTCACCGAGGCCAGACCATTGTGTCCGACAGGGGCTGGAGTATTGAACTATGAGTCTTAGCGAACAAATGCGTGCACGCTTCGCCAGGGAGGTCGCCAAGTATCCGGCCGAGCAGAAGCAGTCCGCGGTGATGGCCTGCCTGTCCATCGTTCAGCAGGAGTTGGGTCACGTCAGCACCGACAGCGAGGCTGAGGTCGCTGCCTACCTGGAGATGCCCGCCATGGCTGTGCACGAGGTCACGACCTTCTACAACATGTACAACCAGCAGCCGGTGGGCAAGTACAAACTCAATGTGTGCACCAACCTGCCGTGTCAGTTGCGCGATGGAGGCAAGGCGTTGCGACACCTGGAGCACAGGCTCGGGGTCACTGCGGGGGAAACCACGGCGGACGGGCTCTTTACGCTTCAGTCATGCGAATGTCTTGGTGCATGCGCCGATGCGCCGGTGATGCTCGTCAATGACCGGACCATGTGCAGTTTCATGAGCGACGACAAGCTCGATCAGTTGATCGATGGGTTGAAGAAAGCCGAGGCGCAGAAATGAATGCGACCCAGGTTCTTTCTGAATTTCAAGCGACGGGTGTTCAAACCTGTTTCCATGGCCGTCATATCGATCCGCAGATCTACGCGGGACTCGATGGCATGAACTGGCGCTTGCGTGACTACGAAGCGCGTGGCGGTTATCGGGCATTGCGCCAGATCCTTGGGAAGGACGGGGGCGAAGGTCTCACACCCGAGCAAGTCATCGCCACGGTAAAGGAGTCCTCGCTTCGGGGCCGCGGTGGCGCCGGCTTTCCCACCGGCCTGAAGTGGAGTTTCATGCCTCGCCAGTTTCCGGGCCAGAAATACCTGGTTTGCAATTCGGACGAAGGCGAACCAGGTACGTGCAAGGATCGCGACATCCTCATGTACAACCCGCACATCGTGATCGAGGGGATGGCCATCGCGGCTTACGCCATGGGCATCACGGTGGGCTACAACTACATCCACGGCGAGATTTTCCAGACTTATGAACGCTTCGAAGAGGCGCTGGAGGAGGCCCGGGCGGCGGGTCTGCTGGGAGATCGCATTCTAGGGAGTGAGTTCAATTTCCAGTTGCATGCTGCGCACGGCTTTGGTGCCTATATCTGTGGCGAGGAAACCGCCTTGCTTGAGTCTCTCGAGGGTAAGAAGGGCCAGCCGCGTTTCAAGCCGCCGTTTCCGGCCAGTTTTGGTTTGTATGGCAAGCCGACCACGATCAACAACACCGAGACTTTTGCCGCCGTGCCCTGGATCATCCGTCATGGCGGACAGGCCTATCTGGAATGCGGAAAGCCAAACAATGGGGGCACCAAGATTTTCTCGGTCAGTGGCGACGTCGAGCGACCTGGAAATTACGAGATTCCTCTGGGGACCCCTTTTGCCAAGCTGCTGGAGTTGGCCGGTGGTGTGCGCCAGGGGCATCAGCTCAAGGCGGTGATCCCGGGTGGATCTTCCGCGCCTGTGCTGCCGGCCGCGGTCATGATGGACACGACCATGGATTACGACGCCATTGCCAAGGCAGGCTCCATGCTGGGTTCCGGCGCAGTGATTGTCATGGACGACTCGCGGTGCATGGTGAAGTCCCTCCAGCGCCTGAGTTATTTTTACATGCACGAGTCCTGCGGACAATGCACACCCTGTCGCGAAGGCACGGGATGGCTATGGCGTGTCGTTGACCGCATCGAACGCGGCCAGGGCCGCCCCAGCGACATGGCATTGCTGGACAACGTGGCGGAAAACATCATGGGGCGCACCATTTGCGCTTTGGGGGATGCTGCAGCAATGCCGGTCCGGGCCATGCTCAAACATTTCCGCCACGAATTCGAATACCACGTCGAGCATGGGACCTGCATGGTTCCCTCTTACGTCTGATCGGGCAGAGCCACATGGTTGAAATTGAACTTGATGGGCAGAAGGTGGAAGTGGCTGCGGGCAGCACGGTCATGCATGCCGCCGAGAAGGCGGGCACCTATATTCCCCACTTTTGTTATCACAAGAAACTCAGCATCGCGGCCAATTGCCGCATGTGTCTGGTTG
>JAEWVY010000147.1 GCA_023396625.1 Pseudomonadota bacterium
ATCGGCACGGTGGACCACCTGAAGATGGCGCACGAACTCGGGGTGAACACCATCCGCGTCGCCACCCACTGCACCGAGGCCGACGTCAGCGAGCAGCACATCACCATGGCGCGCAAGCTCGACATGGACACCGTCGGCTTCCTGATGATGGCCCACATGAACAGCCCCGAGGGCCTGGTCACGCAGGCCAAGCTGATGGAGAGCTACGGCGCCAACTGCATCTACGTCACCGACTCGGCCGGCTACATGCTGCCCGGTGACGTGAAGGCCCGGCTGCAGGCGGTGCGCGACGCGCTCAAGCCCGAGACCGAGCTGGGCTTCCACGGCCACCACAACCTCGCGATGGGCATCGCCAACTCGGTCGCCGCGATCGAGTGCGGCGCCACGCGCATCGATGCCGCCGCCGCCGGCCTCGGCGCGGGCGCGGGCAACACGCCGATGGAGGTGCTGGTCGCCGTGCTCGACCGCATGGGCGTGCAGACCGGCGTCGACGTCTGGAAGATCCAGGACGTCGCCGAAGACCTCGTGTTCCCGATCATGGACTTCCCGATCCGTATCGACCGCGACGCGCTGACGCTGGGCTACGCCGGCGTCTACGGCAGCTTCCTGCTGTTCGCCAAGCGCGCCGCCGTCAAGTACGGCCTGTCGGCGCGCGACATCCTGGTCGAGCTCGGCCGCAAGAAGATGGTCGGCGGCCAGGAAGACATGATCGAAGACACCGCGATGACCATGGCGCGCGAGCGCGACGCCCGCAACCAGAAGAAGGCCGCCTGAGGATAGCTCCATGATGCAACGCAGACACTTCATCGCATCCGTGGGCGCCGGCATGGCCCTGAGTCCGGTGGCCGGCTGGTCGCAGGACGCCTACCCCGCCCGCCCCGTCAAGCTCATCGTTCCGTTCCCGCCCGGCGGGCCGACCGACATCATGGGCCGCACCGCCGCCAAGGCGATGGCTGACGCGCTGGGCCAGTCCTTCGTGGTCGAGAACAGGGCCGGCGCGGGCGGCAACATCGGCACCGACGCCGTGGCCAAGGCCGCGCCCGACGGCTACACCATCGGCCTCTCGGCGATCAGCAGCCTGGCCATCGCGCCCTACATGTACGACAAGCTGCCGTTCCAGGTCGAGAAGGACTTCGCCCCGATCTCGCTGGTCGGTACCACGCCCTGCGTGGTCGTCGTGCACCCCAGCGCGCCCTTCACCGACCTCAAGGGCCTGGTCGCTTACGCCAAGGCCAACCCCGGCAAGCTCGGCTACGCCACCTCGTGCATCGGCACCAGCAACCACCTCGCTGCGGAACTGCTGCAGTCAGTGGCCGGCATCCAGCTCACCAACATCCCCTACAAGGGATCGAGCCAGATCGTGCCCGACCTGCTCTCGGGCACGGTGATCATGAGCATGGAAAGCTCGCTGGCGACCACGCTGCAACACATCCGCTCGGGCAAGCTCAAGGCGCTGGCGGTGTCCTCGCCCGCACGGTCCGCCGCGCTGCCCGACGTGCCGACGATTGCCGAGTCCGGCTACCCCGGCTTTGCGGTCGAGACCTGGTTCGGCCTGGTCGCCCCCGCCGCCACCCCGCCGGCCATCGTGCAGAAGCTGCACGACGCCTGGGCCAAGGGCGCGAAGACCGCCGAAGCCAAGACCGCGTTCGACAACATCTCCGGCAACCTGCGCGTCACGACGCCACAAGAGTTCGGCGCCTTCATCAAGGCGGAGAACGCGCGCTGGGGTGCCCTGATCCGCAAGCTGGAAATCAAAGCCGACTGACCCCACCGGAGCACCACCACCATGCCATTCGCCCAGATCTACATGCTCGAAGGCCGCACCCCCGAACAGAAGAAGGCCGTGATCGAAAAGGTCACCCAGGCGCTGCACGAGGCCACCGACGCAAAGAAGGAAACCATCCGCGTCTGGATCCACGAAATGCCCAAGGAGAACTGGGGCATCGCGGGGGTCTCGGCCAAGGACCTGGGCCGCTAGGGTCCGCGCCATAACCACGCCCGACGCCGTGGTCATGGCAGCCGCCGAGGCGATCTGGGCCGCCCGCCAGGCAGGGCGCACGCTCGACGCCGAAGCCACCCTCGGCACCCCCGACCTCGCCACCGCCTACGCCATCCAGCGCGCGCTGCTCGCGCTGCGCCTCGCCGCCAGCGAGCGCGTCGTCGGCTGGAAGCTGGGCTACACCTCCGAGGTGATGCGCCGCCAGATGGGCATTGACCGGCCCAACTTCGGGCCGCTGACCGACTGGATGCTGCTCGGTTCGGGCGACGCGGTGCACGAGCGCTTGGTGCAGCCGCGCGTCGAACCCGAGATCGGCCTGCGCCTGAAGACCGCCCTCGACGCGCGGCACGCGCCCGTCGACCGCCACACCGTGGCCACCGCCGTGGACGGCGCCTACGCCTGCCTCGAGGTCGTTCACTCCACCTGGACCGGCTACCGCTTCAACCTCCAACAGAACACCGCCGACAACTCGTCCGCCGGGCAGGTCGTTGTTGGCCCGCGTCTGCCGGTGACGGACTTGATGTCGCTTGACACGGTGGCGGTGCGGCTGAGCGACGGGGACCGCGCGCTGGGGGATGGCGTGGGCGCAGACGCCGATGGGCATCCGCTGGATGCGGTGGCGCGGTTGGTGCGGGAACTGGCTGCGAATGGTCAGCGGCTGGAGGCGGGGGATCTGGTGATCACCGGGGGGTTGACGAAGGCTTGTGCGCTGGAGGTGGGTGGGCGGGTGGTGGGGGTGTTTTCGGCGGTGGAGGCCTGGTCGGAAGATGTGACTGTGCGGCGTCCATGAGAGACACCTAATCGGCACGGCTCGCCGGCATATCAACCCGATCAACGAACGGCTCCATCAAAGACGCCAATGCAGCGCTTCCGGTCGTTCGCCCTAGGAGGTCGCGGGGTGCGAGGTCTTGGCCCGAAACCGGTCATTGAACTCCCCCCAATTGGGCCACAACGTCTGGAATCTGGGAGTTACGGATTCTGCCAAGTCGGCTCTCCGCTAGCAGCAGAACGGCCCCGGGTCCCTGATGAGCAGCGCGGTATCATGATGCGCAGCAAAGAATCTTAGGGGAATGTGAGATGGGGACAAGCCTGCTTCAAGAATTCTTGAGCTCGCGCCTTTTAGACATCGGTGCCGAGGACTCTCGCCTCGAGAAGCTTGAAAACACCTGCGCCGAGCTTGCCAAGGCGTACGCCACCAATCCCCAAAGCGCGCTGCCGCCGCTCCTTGCTGCTTGGGACCCGAGCGCCGGGGACGACGCGTCGCTCCTGCAGATTGGTTCGGTCCTTCAGAACCATTGGCCGACTTACCGGGGTGCATTTAAAGATGAACCCCTGACGCTTTACCGAGCAGCGGTGTTGGAATCCGTCATGCGGGCGATGGAGTCGCAGGGCGTGCTTGCAGTAGCAGTGTGCCTCATCGCGGATAACATTCTCCCCCAGCTGAAAATCGGGCAGGAAGCCAGCATCCTCGAGATTTTTGTCGAGCGCGCAGAAGCCATCGCCGCTGAGCGGCTCAAGCAGGCATGGCCTGACCAGGTTGGTGCAACCAACTTGGCACCCCTGGTTGTGCCGCCGATGAATACCCTGAAGAAGATTGACGAGAACACTTGGTTCGCGCAGGTTGCTGCCGCCTCTGGGCCGCAAACGAACAGGAGTGGCGTGTCTCCCGCCAATCCGAATCCGCACTGGCCGAACCAGTACCAGCAATGGGTTTACGAGTTCGCTGACCGCATTGCGCCAATACTGGCGGACGTGCACGACAGGGCGGCCGGAAATGCATTGAAAGTCGCAGGAACCGCGTTTAAGTCCTTGGCGGATGCTGTGAC